>JAPKZC010001008.1 GCA_026394025.1 Candidatus Solibacter sp. | reverse complement strand
GTTTAAGGACTCAATAATGGAACAGAAACTGAAGATCGCGGTCTTCATCGATTTTGACAATATCGAAATCGGCGTAAAGAGCACCCTGCATCGCGAGTTTGACGTCGCGGCCGTGCTCGATGCGCTCAAGGAACGCGGCGAAATCGTCACCAAGTTTGCTTACGCGAACTGGGGCAGGCAGGAATCCGCTACGCGCGCGCTCAGCGAGCACGCCGTGCAGATGGTTCAGCGTGACCCCTCACCGCGCGGCGACAAGAATGGCGCCGACATCAACCTGGCACTCGATGCACTCGAGATGGCCTTCACTCACGATCACATCAACGCGTACGCTATCGTCAGCGGCGACAGTGATTTCATCGCGCTGGTCAACAAACTCAAGCAGTACGACAAGCGCATCTTCGTGGTCGGCGGCCGCGCGTTCACGAGCACGATCCTGCAAAAGAACTGTCACGAGTTCGTGGCCTACGAATCCGTGATGGACGATCGCCCCCGTTCGTCCGGCCACCAGCAGCCACAGCAGCAGGCGCAGGCGCCGCAGCAGCACCAGCCGCAGCAGCATTCCGAGCGGCCCGAAAAGCAGCAGCAGCCGCCGCCGCAACAACAGCAACCACAGCAGCAGCGCCAGCAGCACAAGCGCGTGGCGCTCGATCTCGCGCAAGCCATGCCGCTGGTGGAGCGCGCCCTCGGCGTCCTCGAACGGCGCGAAGTCCGCCCCCAGCTTGGCCTGCTTAAGAGCACCATGCTGCAACTCGATTCCACTTTCAATGAGAAGGCCTACGGCGCCAATTCCTTCACCGATTTCGTGGAGAGATTGCAGAAGGCCGATTACGTCGAGGTTACCGGCGGCGAAGGCCGCTACATGATCCGCATGAAGGGCGGCGGTGCTCCCGAAAAACCCGGCGCCAAGCCCGAAGAGGCCATCCCGCTACTGCGCGACATCCTCGAGATTCACCGTTTCGACGTCGACTCCGGATCCACCGCCGACGAGCTCTTCGATTGGGTCAAGCAGGAGCGCCCCAACTTCGAGCCGCGCGAGTACGGGTTCCAGGAGTTCAGCGAGTTGCTCAACTATGCGCAGGACAAGGGTCTGGTTCGCAACCAGGTGGACGAAGAACGCGGCCTCATTGTCTTCCTCGGCAGCGAGTTCCATCCCCCGGCCCCTCCGCCGCAACCCGTCGAGGTGATCCCCGCCGAAGATGAAGAGATCGACGAGCCCCAACCGCTCGTGCCCGGACAGCCCACCGCCACCGGCGAGATCCCGATTCCCGAGGCGCCTCCCAAGGTGCAGCGCCGCCCCCGCGCCCCGCGCAAAACTCCGGTTCCCGGCAGCGAAGGTCAGAAGAAACGCCCAACCTCGCGCCCCCGCAAGAAAAATACCTAGCGCCCCTTGGGGCAGGTGAGACCTGCCCCTTCAAATCAGACTCCTCTTCGACGGGCCGTGGCGAAACCCGGTGCCTCTCACCGCTCCATGGGTTAGCGGAACAGAATCGAACCGAAATCGCCGAGGAAATCGCGCCAGAGGAACCAGTAATGCGCTCCAGGGATCTCCTTGTAGGATGTCTTGAACCCGTGCTTCTCCAGCAGCGAGTGAAGGTTCATGGTGCCTTCGCGAGCCATGTCGGTGGTACCGGCGCCGGTCCAGTAGAACTTCACCCCGCCGGCTTTCACCGCGGCCAGTTGCTTTTCGTAGGCCTCGTCGACAGTGCGCGGTCCGGAGCTGAATACGCCGATGTAGCCGAACACGCCGGGGTTGTTGTTGGTCGCCGTCAAGGTGTGGCCTCCGCCCATCGAAAGGCCGGCGATCGCACGGTTGTCTTTGTTCGCGATCACGCGGTAGGTCTTCTCCACGAACGGGATCACGTCTTTCACCAGGCTTTCGGGATACGATCCCGGATAGGGCTGGGGCGGACGGGGCGCGGCGGCGCCGCGTCCTCCTCCGGCCGCTGCCTGAAGCGGAGGCGGAGCGGGGGCCGTAACGGATTGAGGTGCGGGCGTGGGACCGTATGCGTACCCCTGCGATACAGTCTGGGTCGCGTTGCCATTAGGCATCACCACGATCATCGGCTTTGCTTTGCCCGCGGCAATCAGGTTATCCAATATCACGTTGGCGCGCCCCATCGTGACCCACGCGTCTTCATCGCCGCCCCCTCCGTGCAGAAGGTAGAGGACGGGATAACGGGTCTGATTGGCCTCGTAACCGGGAGGCGTGTAGATATACATGCGGCGGCGGTCCTGTTTCAAGATGGGCGAGGGATACCAAACAGTATGAAGGGTTCCGTGCGGGACGTCCTTGAAATCCCATAGATCCGACTCGGGGCCGGAGATCATGAGGAGGTTGTCGACGCGGGAGCCGTCGCGCTGCGTCTCACCGTTTCCCGGGTCGAGCGCTTTGACGCCGTCCACGAGATACCAATAGCCCCACAACTGCGCGCCAAGCGGGTCCACGGTAACCGACCAGACTCCGTTGTCATCCTTGGTCATTTTGAGGTCGCGCGCTCCCTCCCAGCTTCCGTTTAGCGTGACCTCGCTCGCCTTGGGCGCCGCCAGGCGGAACGTCACGGTGTGGTCCGCACGAATTTCGGGGGAAACCGGACGCGGCGCGGCGGCGCCTCGTCCCGGGGCAGCCTGTTGAGAGTAGGCCGCCGGCAACATCAGTAATGCCGCCGCGGTCATCGATAGAGCAAATCGCTTCATGTTGTATGCCTCGCTATCTTGTGATTTTTTTGATTTGGAAATTCCAGGATCGCAGCAAGTAGTCGCATATTCGTTATTTCGCCGTGTACTGAGCCACCAGATCCGTGAGCGTGTTGGCGATGCCCTGCTCGGCGCAGCCTGGCTTCAGACGCGATCCCAACACCTGGAATGAATACGCGCCGAACGCCGTGTCGTTGGGAACGTAGCCCGAATTGGCGCGCCCGTTGGCGAGCGTCACCATGACCGTGTTAGCCATGGGCGACTGCTTCTTCATGCGCTGCGAAATCAGCGTGAAGATTTCGGCGTTCACCGAGGTCAGCGCGATATCGCCGATCCCCAGCACGCCGAGGCGGAACACCACCGGGTCGCTGTCCTGATAGGTTCCGGCCGCGCCTTCGCGGCCGGTGTTGGTGCGCTGCCGTCCCGGGCAGGTCAGGGGCTTCTGCGCGCCCCAGATCGCCACGTCCCCGGACATTCTCCGGGTGTTGGTCATGACGCGGATCACTTCCTCGCCGAGCAGCGTGCCTTCGGCCTCGATCCAGTGCTCGAAGGTGTCGGCCACCTTCGGATCCAGTTTGCCGTGCGGCACCACGCCGTCGCGCAGCGGCGCTTCCACGGATTCGCGGACCAGTTCGTAGCCGGTGATCTTCACTCCGGATTTCGAGGCCAGCGCGTTGGTGGCAGGCCGAAGCAACAGCGGATTCTGATCGCCCGATGCGCCTTGCGAAAAGACCATCACCATCTTGTCGTCAAACGCCTGCTCCACGTACCGGCAGGCGGCGCCGGGGACGTCGGCGCTGGTGATCCCCACCAGATAGCCGTTCACCGGGTGCATGGCGTAGTTCACGTAGGCCGCGATCGGCTCGCCCGAAGGCGTGGTGAACTTGACCACCGCCACGGTCTTGTCCGATGGCGCGTCCAGATTGGCAGCCTGCGTCCACAGGTGGGTCTCTTCGCTGATCGAGTCGCGCGCCACGTTGAGGTAGGAGAATCCCCTGCCGAATCCCACCTGCGCGGGCTGAAGCTTGGCCTTGGCCTGACGGATGGCGTCCATGATGGCGGCGACCGTGGGCGCAGTGGGCGC
>JAPKZC010000991.1:2177-17688 GCA_026394025.1 Candidatus Solibacter sp. | reverse complement strand
CTGCTCCAGTTGGCGTTGTAGGTGTGCCACTGGTTCTGGAATGGATGTGCTTGCACGGTTCATTATCAGCCGCACCTCGGCGACTGAATGAACTTAACAGGGCGGGTTAGCTGCCGTCACGCAGGCCTGCCGAAAGGACACAGTACACTTCGAGAAGATGGGATCGGTTGCAGGCGCCCTGGTCAAAGCTGGCAAACTACCAGAAGCCCGCGCGCTTGTCGAAGACCTGCGCGCTAAGAAGGACTCCTTCAGCATTGGTACCGTTCTTCGTCGATACGGCCGAAGCTTGTCGGAAATAGGGTCGGTCGAGTCTGCGATGGCCATTGCCAACGAACTGGACAAGAGCCAGAAGGCGGAGATGCTCCAGCCCCTTGTGGAACAGTTGAGTAATTCAGGAAAGCTCGATGAAGCGATAAGTACGCTGGAAAAGATCCCATACAGTGAATATCCTGACTACCGCGCCAGGGCGGTTGGCTTCCTCGCAGGCAAACTCGCCAAAGCGAACCGGCCGGAGGAGGCCGTGAAGCTGGTTCAAGCACACAGACAAATCTCAGGCAGAAATGACAAAGACTGGGCCTCAACCGTCATTTACGAAATCGCGCCATACGCGGCTTGGGCAGGTGCCTCAACGCTTACCGTCACGATTTTGCAGCAGGCCCCCGAGCCGAAAGATCAGCCGCCCTTCTTCAGGGCAACTCACTTGACTTACGTGGCGAACGCCCTCGCAATTGCGGGCCTGGACGCAGAGGGCGCGAAGGCCCTCGATGAAGCACGCAAGATCGCAGCGCAGATTCCGCGGGATGAAGTAGGCGACAAACAGAAACCCCAGTATGTTGAGGGCCAAGCCATGCTCGCTCGCGTGATGGCCCAACTCCATCGATACCGCGAGGCACAAAATATGGCTGATTCACTTGTGTCAACGATTTCCGCGAAGCAAGATGACATCCTGCTGCCGCGTTATCGAGCGTGGGCTCGCGCCTGGCAACTCTATACGTACAGCATCATTCTGTTGGAAAATGCAAAGCAGACGAACCCGCAATTGGCCGGTCAGTTGAGGCCAGACTACTGGTGGTTCCCTGATGTCCCTTAACACGAGAGTCAATCGTCTCCAATCTCGGTGAACGTGGTTGGCACTTCGAAGTAATCCAAGCCCTCCCCGTCCGTGCGCCGCAGGATCGACGGCACGTCCATCGGGTAGAAGGATGCGTGGACGGTGGTGTTGTTCATGGCCACGCCGCTCCCGGCCGGAACGCCCTTCCAGATCAACCGGAACATCCGGTAATAGGGAGTCGGCGGGTCGCCATCGAACGTTTCCCGCGCACGCAGGAACAACGTGACCTCATGTTTCCAGACGTCAAAGTCACCGAAGGCGCCGGGAGTCGTTCCCTGCCACACCGCCATGATCGACGGCGCGGGCATCTGGTGGATGGCGTGCGGCAGGCTGGCCCTTTTGGGGTACTGGTCGTGATACGCGAAGATCCTCTCCGGATCGCCGCCCATCTCCTCGACCAGTTCGGGTATGTCGCGCAGGAGTGCGACGAGGTTGTCTACCAGTCCCGAGGTGTCGATCATCGTTGTTTACCGCCGAGGCCGCGCTCCATCGCGAGGCGCGGTGCCATCTGTGTGATGAGCGTCTGCGCCGTCCGCTGGACCGCCTCGCGATTCTTAGGGGAGAACACTACCCACGGTTCGATCTTGTTTGTGATCCAAGCCTTGACCCGATCCTTGCGGGTCGAGTTGCTGGCCTTGGCCTTGTTCTCGCTGACCGTCCGCACCTGAAAGTTCCGGAGCATGTCGCCGGTCAACATCAGGTTGCGGCGATTGCCCTTGCCCATCTTGGTCTTGCGGATAGCGTAGTACTTCGAGAGCGGCTTGGCCGCGCCGTCGTCCGGTCCCTGCGATGCGGCCAGACGGTTCTTGACGGACGCCACGCCGACGTTGGCGATCTTGAACATCTGCGCCTGCTTGATGTTGAGCCGGTCGAGGCGAACCTCTCTCTTCTGATAGATCCGGACGGACGCCATAGGAGCCTCACGCCACCGCACGAAGGGAGAGCGTTACGCCGCCCATCGCGTCGGCCAGCACTTCGAAGACGGTGTACGCCACGCCGCCGATGGTTGCCACGTCGCCGTGGTCCGGTGGCGTGGTGAAGTCCGCCGCATCGACGAACAGACGAGCGTACAGGCCGTCGCGATGACGCTCCTCGTCGGAGTCCTTCATCACGATCCCTCGGACGGAGAACGGCGTGGCTGCATCCTGCTGGTAAGACACCGCCACGCCGAACGACTTGACGCACGCCTTGTTGAGGGCGGCGAAGGGATCTGCCGCCATCGGGTTACGCCTTCCTCGTGTACTCCAGCCACGCGCCGTCCATGTAGAGCGCGTCACCAGCGTGGGCGGCGGGCACCAGGATGATGTTGAGGACTTCCGGAGCGGCCGGAACGTCGGCGGCGGCGAGCGCCACGCTGTATTCCGCCCTCGCCTGCGCGATGGTCGGGGTGGCCGCGCCGCACTCCACGTCGCCCACGCCGAAGAACGCCTGCACGTCGATGTTGAACGTGTTCGCGTTCGCGTCCTTCCCGCAGACGAGATGGACCTCGATAGGCGCGGCGTCGTCCAGATCCGGAGGAAGCGCCACGGTCGGGAACTGCAACTCGACCACCGATCCCGCCACCCAGGTTACGCGGAGCGCCTTGTCCGTGCCCGCGTTGATGCGCTGCAAGGTCGGCGCGGTGTTGCCGTCCGGACGCCCTCCCTCCGTGGTGTTCTGAACCACGTTGGCGGCGATGATGACCGCGTTGGCAATATCGAGCGGGATGAACCCGACCTTGAGGTTGCCGTACTGCGTGATCTGTTGAATCGTCTGAACCTGTTTCGACATGATTATCGTTTCCCCTTTCTGGCGGCGCCAGCCGCCTCCTTGTGCTGCGCTGCGGGGGGCACCATCAACACGTGGCGCATCCCGTACAACTGCCGCAGGCGGCGGTCTGGAATACCGAGGACCGCATCTCCTGGCTGGATCTGCAGTCCGTTGAAAAGGAACGCCCGGTTCGCTATGAACCGGGCCTCCCGGTCGAACTTTGGCGGTGATCGATAAGCCACAAGGAGCCTCCTGGCTTACGCGACCGCGTCCTTGAAGAAGTACCCGAGTTCGGTGGCGACCAGTTTGATGTCGAAGGACATCTCGATCTCCACGATGTCGGAGGCCAGGATCTCCCAGCGGTACCGCTTCATCCGGTTCCCTTCGTTGCCCGCGCCCAGGTAACCGGTCCACCCGAAGGTGTACGCAGCGGAGGGCGTCAGCAGTCCGGGGTTGGACGCAACGTGGCACAGGAGCGCGTTCTTGCCGCCGATGAACGAGTGCGCGGCGGTCAGACCTTCCGCCGCCGTGTTCTCGATGGAACCCATGACGAGGATGCGGTCGATCTCCAGGATCGCCGCCAGTGCGTCGCGGGTGATGCGCGCGGGGCCACCGGCGGTCTGGCCGTACTTCACGCGCTCGACCAAGTCCGGATGATCCACGAGCTTCAGCCAGACGGGTTCGGAGATAACCAGCGTGTTCGCCGGGTACCCCGTCGCCTGCTTGATGGCCAGCTTACCGTCGCGGATGTTTTCGATGGGCGAGGACGCGCCGTCGTTCCACTGGAGGAACTCGCCCGCGCCGGGTGCGGCGGGCTTGCCGGTCACGTCGGTGCCCCACTTGCCCGCAGCGAACAGGCTGGCGGCGAAGATCTTCTCGCGCCGGATCAACGCCTGCTGCGTCAGGAACTCCGCGGTGTCGCGGTCCAGGTTGAGGACCGCGTCGGCGTTGCCGCGCAACTGGTCCGGAATGGCTTTCGATTCGGCCCACACGTCGCAGAAATACGTCGGCGTGTTGTCCACCTTGTAGCCGACGCTGGCGGCGGGAGTGCCGGGAGCGCGCTTCTGCATCTGATCGCGGAAGAAGTCGCCGCGATTGTAAACGTAATACCGGTCGCTCTGCTTGCTGACCGGGATCACGGGGCACATCTGCGCGGCCACGAACTGGTCCTGGCTTTGCAGGTACGCGATGCTGATCTGGGTCAGCGGCGTATTTACGTGGACGTCACCGGGAGTCGGCGTGTACATATCGTTTGTTCTCCTCTCGTTTTCTGGGCACAAAAAAAGCCCCGCGCCCGAAGCACGGAGCTTCGTTTGCCGCCGCTGTCTTGATTACGACCGCTCCAGGATCAGCAGCGCCGGGATGATCGCGCCGTCCCCGCTGCCCGCAGCCAGAGCCTTGGCGAGGATCTTCCCCGCCGCCTGCGTCACCGCCTTACCTGCGGCGTCCGCTTCGAGCAGCGCACCGTTAGCGACGGCAGCGCCGCACATCACCTTCACGACCTGTCCGGGCGTGGTGTAGAGCGAGCACGGACGGTCTGCCGCAGCGGGCTTGTCGGCAATCACGCCGTCCGCAGCCGCCGCCGCGCCGGTCACCGCGACCTGTCCGGACGCGTTGATCGTGCCGAAATAGAACTGCTTCGCCGAGAGGTCGCCGCTTGCCGGAACCGAGATGGCATGAATCGTAACTTCGTAAGCCATGAGTCTTTTCTCCTTCTGTTTGAGTTGGTCCTGCCTCGCCCTTACCTCGGCACCACCGGTGCCGACTTCTCGTCGAGGTACTGCGTGTAAAGAGCCGGGTTGAGCTTGAGCGCCTCCACGTACGCCTGCGCGAACGTGATCTGCCTGCCCGCCGCGATCTGCGTCGCCGCGGAGTTCAACTGCCCCTCCGCGCCGGTGGGCGTGGCGGTGATCTGGGAATTGAGCGGCGCGGCCTGCGAGCGCTGCGATTGCGCAGCCAGGAGGCGATCCCCAACCTGGGCGACCGTCAGGCTGGGGGAGAGCATCTCCGGCAGCAGATCCAACCGGCCGGCGGTCTTGCAGAGCGCGACCTTCGCATCCTGCACAATCGCGTGCTCGCCGCGAACGCGCGCCTCGATAGCGGCGGCGTCCACGAACGGCGTGGCGGCGGCTTCCGGTACGGGCGCGGTTGCGGCCGGAGCCGGTGCCGGTGCCGGAGCAGCCTGGGGTTGGGTTTCGACGGGCGCGGCCACCGGGATGGCGGGTGCGTCTGCCGGTTTCGTTTCGGGCGTCTGTGCCATGGGTTCTTCTCCTTGTTCTTCGATTTGCGCCCCAGCGGACGCGGTAGCGCGAGCTTGCCTTGACATGCGCGACGCCTGCGTTACGGCGGCGAGCGCATCGTCAAATGTTCCGATCTGATCCGCGAGGCCAGCGCTGATGGCCGTCGCGCCCCAGTAAATGCTGGCGTCGGTCTTGCGAACGAGCGCGGGCGAGATGCCGCGACCGCGCGCAACCGACGCCACGAACATCTCGTGGAGCCTGTCGATCTCGTCCTGGAGATTGGCGCGGGCTGCGTCCGACAGCGGTTGGTGCGTCGAGTAATCGTTCTTCCGCGCACCCGCGAAGACCGCCGTGTACTTCCGGCCCATCTTCTCGTCCCATCCGGACTGGTCCATGTGAACCGCGATCACGCCGATACTGCCGACGCCGCCCGTCCTCGTCACGAACAGGCGTTGCGCGCAGGACGCCAAAGCATAGGCAGCGGAGAACGCATCGTCGTTGGCGATGGCGTAACACGGTTTCTGCTCGCGCACTGCGTACACCTCGTCCGCAAGATCGAACAGGCCGCCCACCTCGCCACCCGGCGAGTCCACGTCGAGCAGGATGCCCCGGATG
Organism: Candidatus Solibacter sp.; assembly: GCA_026394025.1. GTDB lineage: Bacteria > Acidobacteriota > Terriglobia > Bryobacterales > Bryobacteraceae > Solibacter. Next base: position 11,973 of record JAPKZC010000991.1, on the reverse strand, counting down.
GCGGGGTCGTCGCGGGCGTCCGCGAGCATCGTCCGGATGTCCCCGTAAGACGAGAGGCCGGATTCGGAGTCCATCCAGGAGGCCTTCTTGACGAGCGTGCCGGAAATCGTGATGATGGCGATGCCGTCCGGACTCACCGGGTACGCCTTCCGGCCCGCCGTCATCAGGAGGTCCTCCTCCTCTGTGTCGTCCGGAGCGGGCCTCGTCACCACCACCGGCATGCCTTCGATCAGCAGGTGCTCGGGCAGGCCAATGCGCGGGCCGATGGCATCCAGGATTACCATCAACTTGTCGGGCTGGATCATCAACGGCACGCCGAACACGCGCGCCGCGAGGTGCGGCAGGTACTTCTGGTTCACTGGATCACCTCCTTGAGCGACTCTTCGCCGCGCTTACTGGGCGTTTTGGGCGTCCGCTTGGCTGGCGGCTTGCCCTCGCCAGCGTTGTCGCCTCCCGTGTCGCTGCCCCTTGCCGCACCTCCGGAACCGCCGCCACCGGGCGGGGCTGTGTTGCGCGGGTCGGAATCCAGCACGAGGCCCAACTCGTCGGCGCGCTCGTTGTCCCGCGCGATCTGCCGGTCCACATCCTCCTCGTCCATTCCCGCCTCGTTGATGGACATACTGCGCGACTTCAGGCCCGCCCGGATCGCCATGATCTCGCCCTTGACGTCCTTCTCCGGATCGACCCACGCCCACTTCGGCGTGTGCCACTCGACCGCGAGATAGTCGAGGCGGTTGGCCTGATAGTCTCGCGCATCCAACTGGCCAGCCAGGACCGCCGCCTCGATGAACGCCTGCCACGTCGGGCGGCAGAACTGGAAAACGAACACGCCGTACTGGATCTGCTCGCACAGCCTGCGGAACGACAGAATGCCCGCGCGGATCGAACTGTAACTGGTCTGCGACAGGTCGCCGGTCAGCATGTCGTACGGCAGGCCCAAGCCCGCGCCGATCCGCAGCAACGTCTGCCGTTCGAACGCTTCGTAGTTGCCGCCCACGTCTGCGGGTTCGGTGAACTTCACATCCTCCCCGGGTTCGAGGTCCATCATCGTCCCGGCTTCCAGTTGCGCGACTTGGACGCCGGGTTCGGAATCCGGCGTGGCGCCTCCCGCACTGGTGGCCTGCGCGGACGTCTGCTCGTTGCCGAAGAACGGGTCCTCCGGGTTCTGGCGGGTGATGAACGCCATCATCATCGCGGCGAACTTCTTCCGCAACAGTTCGGCGTCGTCGTACTGGTCCAACTCCCACAGGCGCACCAGGGCGTTTGCCAGCCACGGGATGCCGCGGAGTTGGCCGGGACGCATCGGACGGAACAGATGCATCACTTCTCCGGCCGGAATCCGCAGGAGGTCCATACCGGCAGGAAAGAGCAACCGCTCGCCCGGGTGCTCCCGGTAGAAGTAGTAAGCCGTGCGGCGACCGTCCGGATCGAACTCAATCGACGCCCGGACGACGTTGCCTCGCGGCGTGTCCGGAGTCGGGCGCGCCAGATAGAACGGCAACTGCTCCGTCTCCATCAACTGCAACTGGAGAGGGACCGCCAGGCCAGCCTCTATCGGCCGCACGTGCTTCCGGACAAAGCACTCGCCGCCCTCGACCATCGACCGGAACGCGAGCGCCTCGAAACCGTAGATATCGGTCGTGCCGGAGGCGTCGCACTCGCCCGCGAACTGCGACCAGAGCTTCTGGATCTTCTCCTTGGTCGCCTGCGTCGGGTGGAGTGACTGCGGCTTGATGCCGTTGCCGATGGCGTTGCACACCCACTCGTCAATCGCCTTCGCCGCCCATCCGTCCTTGCGCGCCATGTCCCGCGAGCGCGCCACCAACTGGTCCGCGCTCTGATACCAGACGGAATTGACGGCGTCGCGGGTCGTTGCCCACGTGCCAAGCCGCCGGCCCGTCGTCGCGCCCTCGTAGGGGAACGAACTGGCGCGGCGCGCGGGCTGCTGGCTGCTGGGCTGGCTGGACGCACCAGTCCCGACCCGCTTGAACCGGGTCAGGAAAGTGGAGAACTTGTTCACGGGTTAGAAGCCCTTGCTCGACATCAACCGCGTCTGCCGGATGCGGGTGCCAGCCGCCGCACGGTTGGTGTTGACCATGTGGTTCTCCGACCGGATGAGATCGGCACCGTCCTTCAATTCCATTGCGCGGCCGTCCGTTGCCACCACGCGCTTCACCGGGTTGGCAATCGCATCCCTGATGTCGGTAATCTGTTCGTCGCTGAAAGGATTCGCCATCGTCTCATCTCCCAAAACGTCCCCTCACCTGCCTGCGACGTCGCGGTTGCGGCGCGGATGCCGGTGCCGGTGGGGGCGGTTGCTGCGGCACTGGACGTTGCTGCTGGACCGGCAGGCCCATGCGTTCCGCGACCACGCGCCAGTGCTTCTCCTGGAACCTGTCCAAGCCGACGCGCGCCGCCGCCGCGCGAGCATACACCCGGCAGTCCAGCGCTTCGTTGCGCTCGCGCATCTTCTGCCACTCCAGTTTGCGGTAGCCCTTGACGAGCTTCGCCATCAACTGTTCAGCGGTGATCTGCTTGAAGTACTCCTCGCCGTAGCGCGGGAAGTGGCAGTAACCAGGAGGGTGCGGGATTCCCTGTTCGAGATCCTCGTCGGTGGGGCGGTCCAGCCTGAGCCAGCGGTACAACTCCTCTTTCGCCATGCCGGAATTGACCGGCCAGACCTTGACCCCGCGCTTCAGCTTAACACCGAGGGGGCCAACATCGATCGGTGAAGCCGCCCCCAGGATGGCCGGAGCGCGCGAGTCGCCCTTCACTACCAGCACCCGGTTGCCCTGCCGCCGCGCCCATTCGTACACCTCGTTGGCGGCATATCCGGAGTCCACCGCCATCTGAATGATCGGCAGGTCCATGCCGGTCGTCGTCGTGTACGTCTCGTTGAAAAGCGCGGTCAGCTTCTGCCACACCTCCGTGCGCGCCGTGTCGCCTTCGAAGACCCGGTAATCGATGGACCAGGACTCCTTGCCGCGCCCCCACGCCACGACCTCCACCTCGATGCGGTCCTTCTGGACGTCCGCGCCCGCCGTGATGAAGATCCCGCCGCGCGGCACCATGCCGATCTTGTACTGCTCGCGCCGGTCATAGAGCTTCTGCCACTCCGGAGCCTCGCCCAGCAGGGTCCACGTCTCGCCCAGGACGGTGTTCACAAAGACCTGGAGGAGCGATTGGTTCTTCTGCGCCTGCACGAACTGCTTGGCGGCATCGCCCCAGGAGAACCAACCCACAGGACTGTACAAACTGGACAGATGAAAGCCCGCCGTCTTGCCATCGCTTTTGGCGGTGTTGGTCGCGCGCCACTGCCCGCGCGGGAGCATCCACTGCTTCTGGTGGTTGTGGATCTCCTGGCCGCAATGCTCGCAAACGTAAACCGCCTTCTCCGGTTCGTTCTTCTGCCACCGGAGTTGCGGGAACCGCAAGACCTGAAACTCCCGGCACACCGGGCACGGCACGCAGAACAGGCGCTTGTCGCTCTCCTCGTACGCCGCCTCGATCCGGCTCATGCCGGTGATCTTCGGCGTCGAAACCAGGAACACCTTACGGCGCGCGAACGTGCGCGTGCGGGCCAGCGCGAGATTGATCGGATCGCCCTCGCCGTCCACATCGCCCGGGTACCCGTCGATCTCATCCAGGAACAGGTACCGCGCCGCCATCGACCGGAGGCCGACCGCGGAGTTGGCGCCGGTCATCACCAGCACGCCGCCGGGAAATTCCTTCGCCAGAACAGTATTTCCGGAGTCGCGTGAACGGGGATCGTGAACGAGCTTCCGCAGCACCTCCGATTCCTCGATCAGAGGATCGACCCTCTGCTTCGAGTTGCGCTTAGCCATCTCGACGGTGGGCTGCACCGCCATCATCGGGCCTGGTGCGTGGTGGATGATGTACCCGATCCAGTTGTTGCCGCACTCCGTCCCGCCGATCTGCGCGCCTCTCATGAAGACCGTGCGCTCGCTAGGCGACATGGGAGAGAGGCAGTCCATGATCTCGCGCACGTACGGCGTCCGGTCCGTGCGCCACTGCCCGGACTCTGCCGACGCGCGTTGCGAGAGCCACCGGTACTTGTCGGCCCACTGCGAGATCGTGAGGAACGGGTCCGGACGCGCTCCGGCCGCCGCCGCCGCCCGCAAGACCGAATCAGTCGGCAAGGGAGTCGGCGTAGTCATTCAGCCCTTTCCGGATCTCGCCCACCATGATCCCGTGGACGCGCGACATATCGAACGCGCTCGCCTTCTCCGCTGGCACGCCCGCCGCGACCAGCATGTCCTTCATCTCGGCCGCGATGCTGGCGCAGAGCCGGTCAGCGATGTTGAGCATGGCGTCGCGCCGTTGCCGGTCGATGTTGAACTGCGCGACCTTTACCTCGTCCCTCGACACGAGGCTTCCGATCCGCTCCTCGTACTCGATCTTCGCGATGCGCGCCTGGTAGTGCTCGCGGACGGCCCGCGCCTTCGAATACTGGACCGCGCCAAACGCGTCCTGGTCCTCCTCTGGCTGGCGGCGCGCGGCGGCTGGTGGGCGCGCCTTGGTGTTCTCTGCCCACTCGCCGTCCGCGACGTCGGAGTCGATCCGGCCATCCGGCAGGGTCGAGATCCGGCCAGACGCGATTGCCTTTTGGACCGCAGAGAGCGCCTGTCCGCGATGGCGCGCGTACGCCCTCTGGCTCATTACAGCCATACGATTTTTCCTGAACTTTCCGCTTGCCTTCCGGAACGACCGGAGTGATGAATCGTCATGCGCGGATCAACCGCCGAAAGGATAAAGACCATGACGAACGCAGAAGCCACCACGACCACCGAAACCGCCGCCGTTGCGGACCAGGGCGCGCAGACCGCGCCGAAGGCCACCTCGAAGAAGAAAGCCAGCAAGCCCGCCAAGAAGGAGAGCAAGAAGGCCAGCAAGCGCGCCGCCAAACCCGTCGCCAAGCCTGCCCCCGCCAAGAAGGACGCCAAGCCCGCCAGCAAGAAGGCCTCCAAAGCCAAGGCCGATGCCACCGTACCGCGCGAGTTCAGCAAGAAGGCCATCGTCCTGGACCTCCTGCGCCGCAAGGACGGCGCGACGATGGCCGAGATCGCCAAGGCCACCGACTGGCAGAACCACAGCATCCGGGGCTTCATCTCCGGCAACCTCACCAAGAAGATGGGGCTGGTGGTCGAGTCCAGCAAGAACGAGGCTGGCGAGCGCGTATACCGCGTCGGAAAGTAAGCACTTTTGCCTCCACAAGCCGCCCGGAGACGGGCGGCTTTTTTGCTTCGGGGAGTGATGAATCGAGGTGCCATGAAGCACACCACCACCAAGAAGACGACGAAGCGCAAGAACGAGGCGCAGGAAATGGACGACCTTCGCGCTCGCATCCGCACAGCCGAAGCACAACTGAAGGCCAGCAGGACGCCCAAGAAGCAGACGCCGCCCAAGCCGTACCACCCCGCCTACGGAACGATAGGCCGGGACGTGGACCTGGGCATCGGCATCCTCCTCGCGGAGGACGCCACCGGACACTACGAGGTCCTGGGGCCGGTCGCCACGATCAACGAGGCCATCGAGATCGCCCGCCACGACTTCAACAACCGCCTCGAGGAACTGGACCACCTTGGCGACCCGATGCACGTCGAGGTGTACAAGGTCTGGTCCCGCAACTACGATGGCGAATACAGCATCGCCTTCGAGATCCGCGAGGAGGACGCGATCCTGTAACGGACTCGCGCGCCAAGCCGCCCGGAGACGGGCGGCTCTTTTGCTTCATGCTCACTGGCTCACCGGCTGAGCCTGCTGGACTCCCGCCGCGACCTCGTCGAACGCCCGTCCGGACTCCTGGTGCCGCGCGACCGCGCCGGAGAACGCCTGCCAACGCCGGATGGTCACGTCGCAGTACACCGGGTCCAGTTCGATCACGCGCGCCTGCCGCCCCATCTTCTGGCACGCGATGATCGTCGTCCCACTGCCGCCAAACGGGTCCAGGATCGTGTCGCGCGACTTGCTGTTGTTCTGGAGCGCGCGCTCGACCAACTCCACCGGCTTCATCGTCGGGTGCTCGCGGTTGGCGGCTGGCCGTTTGATCTGCCACGTGTCGCTCTGGTCGCGGTCGCCGCACCAATAGTGCGTCCCGCCCTCGCGCCAGCCGTAGAGGATCGGTTCGTACTGGTGGCGGTAGTCTCCCCAGCCCAGAGTGAAGTGGTTCTTCACCCAGATGATGATCCCCGACCAATGGCCTCCGGCCTCGATGAACGCCTGCCGGAGCGTGTGCAACTCCGACGAGGACATGCAGATGTACACCGCGCCCTTGCAGACCGAGAGCAGGTTCGCGGAGGCATCCCGCAGGAACTCGCAGAACTTCGACCCAAGCGCGTCGTTCTTGATCTTGAGTTTGTCCTTGGTGCGGCCCTCGTAATCGATGTTGTAGGGCGGGTCCGTGAACACCATGTCGGCCAGGCCGCCAGCCATCACTTTCTCCACGTCCGCGAGGACCGTGGCGTTACCGCACAGCAAGCGGTGCTCGCCCAGCACCCACACGTCTCCGGCCACCGTGATGGCGATCTTCTCGGGTTCCGGCGCGTCGTTATCGTCGGTCAGCCCGTCGCCCGGTTCCGTTTCGAGGATCTCATCCAACTCGTCGTCCGTGAATCCAACGAGGTCGAGATCGAACGCATCCGCCTTCAGCGACTCCAACTCGACGCGCAGCATCTCCTCGTCCCATCCGGCACTCATCGCCAGACGGTTGTCCGCGAGCACGAGCGCGCGGCGCTGGGTGTCGCTGAGGTGGTCCAGGACGATGACTGGCACCTCCGTCATTCTCAGTTTCCGCGCGGCCAATAGGCGCGCGTGGCCCGCGATGATGATCCTGTTCGCGCCGATCAGGATCGGATTCGTCCAACCGAACTCCACAATGCTGGCCGCGACCTGCGCGACCTGCTCCTCCGTATGCGTGCGCGCGTTGCGGGCATACGGGATCAGTTTGTCGATGGGCCAGATCTCCACGGTGAGATCGCGCAGGACGCGCTCTCTGATGCTGGAACTCTCCTGCGGTATGGCTTCGCCCTGCGCGATTCCCATGAGATTAGGCCTTCGGTTGCGCCTGATTCACGACGTTCGCAATGGACGCCGTGGCCGAGGCGAGAGCCTGCACGATCTGCTGCAGCGTCGCCAGGACCGGCGTAATGGTAGCGTCCACCTGCTTGGCAACGGCAGCAGCCACGGCTTCGGCCGCGACCGACGTGCCAGCGCCAGCGACCGCGCCCGTGGTGTCCACTATACGGTTGGCCGTAGCCGCTCCGCCGCGCAGGTTGTCGCCCGCGCCCGTGGTCACCGGGTTGCCGAGGTCGTAAGCCGTTTCGTAGGCCCACACGTCGGCGTGCCGCTGACGATCCGTCTGGATGTTCGCCAGATGCTTCCGGAGTTCGTGGATGGAGGCGAAGTGCTCTTCGTTGATCTTCGCCTGGAGCGATTGCAGTTGATCGAACGAGTTCAACGTCCGCGCGTTGACATCGTCGAAGTGTCCCTGGCTGCGGCGGGCAGAGGTCAACGCGATGTCCTGGAACTCGTCGTACGTCCGCTTGCCGTTGAGTGCGTTCACTTCGGAGTGAGCCTTGAAAAACTCATCCGCACCGGTTTCGAATTCGCGTTCCGCCTGGTTGGGCGTGGCCACTTCGGGCATAAAGTAATCTCCTTTGTTTTCTGCGTTGTTGAATGTTCGGGCTTACGAAGCCTTCCGCCTGCGCGGACCATAGTGTGGATTCGGCCCGTGATGCTTGATTGCGCGCGAGTCTTGCGCCTTCGGATTCAAGGCTTGTTCCAGCGGTACGCCGCGCGCGTCCGCAACCGCTGTGAATGTTTGGGCGGGGCCGTCGATCCAAGCCTCGTCCTGGCGAATAAGGATCGGCATGTCGCCGGTGAGGTTGATCATCCGGCGCAGGATCACGTCGCAGTACCCCGCCGAGATCTCGCATCCATATCCCGCGCGCCCCAGCACGTCGGCCGCAGCCATCGTGGTGCCGGAACCCATGAACGGGTCGTACACCACGTCGCCCTCGTCGCTGAACGCCAGGACGAAGAACTCGACCAGCGCGCGGGGGAACGGAGCGGAGTGCGTCCCCTGCGACGACTCGCTCTTGACCTCGATCACGTTCGACGGGCGCGCAACGCCTGTGAATCGGCCATCCGAATCCGACAGGCTGTTGCGCGACCGTTGCCAGGCATTCTGATTCTTGCCGCCATCCGCTGCTGCGCCACGCGGTCCAGTGCCCAGCAATCCACTTCCGGACGTCGATTTCGGGTTGCCGGGGCTGTAGTCGAAGCAATCCTCCGACTCGTGGCCTACCCGCTTGGGCCGGAACTTGATCTGCTGCTGGCGGCAGAAGTGGAACACTGGTTCCCATGCGTTTTTGAAGCGGTTGTTCCAACCACCAGGAACGCCGTTGTCTGTCTTACGCCAGCAGAACTCATCGACGAAGCGCCACGCCCACTGGCGGCGGTGCGCGATCACCAGATCCTTGACGTACAGGTTCCGCTCTCCGTCGTCGGCGTGCTCCTTGATGTTCAGGAAGTAGGAGCCATCGTCCGCGAGGACCGCTGCCACGTTCGCGGCCACGTCCGCAAACCAGGCCACGTACTCGTCCGGAGGCACCGGCTTGAATCCGCTCGAGGAATCGTACTCCCGCTGGGTGGCGTACGGCGGCGACGTGATGCACACGTTGGCCCGCGTCGCATAGGAGGCGAATAATATGCCCAGAGTATTCCCGTCCCTGCAATCGCCGCAGATCAGCCTGTGCTTTCCGATCTGCCATAGGTCGCCAGGCCGGGACACCGGTTGAGCGGGCGCCTCCGGAATCTGCTCCTCGACATCGTCGGTCGAGTCGGGTTCGTCGCCCGCCAGGAGCGCCTCCAACTCGCCGTCGGAGAAGCCGACGAGCGCGAGGTCGACGCTTTCGCCGTCCAGGTCGCGCAACTCCGCGGCGAGCGCCTTCTCGTCCCACCCCGCGTTAAGCGCGAGCTTATTGTCCGCGATGATATATGCCCGCCGCTGAGTCTCACTGAGGTGGTCCAGCACCACCACCGGAACCTCAGCAAGACCCAACTTGCGAGCAGCCAGGAGGCGACCGTGGCCGGCGATTATGCCTGCCTTCGAGTCCACGAGAATCGGATTCGTGAAACCGAACTCCATGATCGACGCCGCGATCTGCGCCACCTGCGCGTCGGAGTGCGTGCGCGCGTTCCTCGCGTACGGCACGAGCCGGTCGGTGGGCCACAGTTCGATGCGCCGCGCCATCGCGGGCGCGATAGAAGAGTTCATGGTGTTTGGCTGGAGCGCCCGCTATGTGTTCACCGTCCCGCCATCGGCGGGAATCGCGCAGCCAATCGCGCACAGTTGGCCCCCAACGCGCCGGTTGGCGGCGCGCCGAGGCGTTGCGCCACCGGGAGGCAGGGGCGCGCGGGGCGCGGGGCGCGCGATGCTGCCACTGACCACCCGACCACCTTGGAATTGTGTTCACGCTAGCGCGCTTGTGCTATCGCGTAACGCGCCGGAAGTTCTTCGCCCGGTAGTACCTAAAAGTTCTGTTTGGCGGTTCGATTGCACGGCGGTCGCTGTCCAAGGCCCGATACGACGATTTGTTTGCGCTCGAAACAGTGGTTCACTCATGTCCTTGGCTAAAACTCGAAGTCCGCAAGTATGAGATCGTCGGTGGACCAGGGTAAGCCCGCTACGCAGCATCGCTTGAGTCCACCAGGATTGGCGCGTTGAAACCGAATTGCACGATGGACGCCGCGATCTGCGCCACCTGCTCGGGCG
>JAPKZC010000991.1:0-2114 GCA_026394025.1 Candidatus Solibacter sp. | reverse complement strand
CAACGGGAGCGCTCATCGGAGGCAAACTGCGGCCCTTTTGCCTCGTGGGTGGGCCATTGTCGAGGCTCACGTCAGGATGTAGACTAGGAACCGATGGCAGATGACGTCGCCACGCTAAAATTGGCCCAGCAAATGCTGAACTTCACTGTTGTAGAGAAGGACTCGAAGCGCCGCGAGGCTCTTGCAGACCAAATCGGCGAACTGAAACCTACAACCCAAATTGCCCTCCTGCAGGCCATGGCCCTGGTAAACGCCACCGAGGGGACGGATACAAAACGTTGTGCGGCTCTGGCCGATAAGATCGACGGGCTGCTGAAACTTCACAATACCGCCCTCATAGCTGAGCAAATGGCCATGGCGCTCTGTAATGCTTCGATAATTGGGGCAGATACAGAGCGACGGGAGACCCTTGCGGCCCGCATTGGCGAATTGCTGAAGTGCCACAATACTGAGGTGATCGCTCTTGCCAAGGCGAGGGTGCTCTATGACGCTACTGAGTCACAGATGGATCCAGCACGCTCCGAGGCGCTGGCAGACCAGATCGGCGAACTCCTGGAACACCACGATATTGTCGAGATCGCCCGTTTGCATATGGAGGCCCTTGAAAATGCGTATGATCAAGTGACGGGATTAAACGTCAGACTCAGGGTGTCACTGGCTCGGCGAGTAGTGGAGGCCAAATCGCTATATGAGACAAGGTCTCGGAACGTCCAGGCTTGAGCAACCGCCTGAAGGAAATGCCATTCGTACCGCGAGATCAGCCAGGCGCGCCGGACATCGGCCATTAATTCCTCATTCTGGTTGACCCAGCCAGCCGTCGGCGGCGCGCCGGGGCACGAAGTCCTGGCCGACCGCCCGACCAGTCCGCAAGTATGAGATCGTCGGTGGACCACGGGAAGCCCGCTACGGGCGTGATCCTGCGCGCGGCCGCGTCGAACGTGTAGTCGTCACCAGCGCTCTGACGCACGCCGTTCCTGTACACCCGCAACGATGCGGGCACTGCTGTCTGTTGAAGCAGGTACGTCCCGTCCGTCTGGCGCGCGGGCTTCGCACCGACGATGCGGTTGACCGCCTGCGCTTGAAGCACGTAACCGCCGCCCGCGCTCTGCACGAGCGAGATGCCCGCGCCGATGGTTGCGAACGTGATCGCGCCGTTGGGGGCGAGCACCATCACGCCGCCACCGCCCGTTGGCCCGGAGATCATTCCCATGCGCACGCTGGTCTGTGCCAGCAACACGAGCGCGGCCACCAGGAGCACTGCCACGCCGATCAGAACTCTACGCAGCATCGTTCATCTCCAGGTCGCTCGCGTCGCCAGTTGCGCCGCAATGCAAGCATCTGAACCTCTCACCCGCATCGAGATAGCCTGTCTGCGGGCAAGTGCCGAAGTCGAACGGCTCGACGGCGACGTTCTCGCTATTGCACTCGGGGCATCGCATTCTCACGCCGCCGTTGCCATGCAGTCGAGCAGGACGCGCAGGAAAATCGGCCGCACCTCGGGAGGCGCGAGAAGCGATTCCGCGTGCCCGCCTTGCAGCGGACGGAGTTTCCAGCAGTGGTGGCCGTCGCTGAGCGGTTGCTCGAAGGAATAGCCGGTGCCCATGTACTGCCGGATGGTGGTCGGATGCGGATCACCAGGACGGCGATACAGGACTACGCGATTGAGGTGCCCCTTGTGGCGCACCAACTTGGCGAGGCCAGCGTTCTCCAGCCGGCGCGCGCGTTTCTCATTGATGAAATCGAGAATAGCGAAATCATGCGAGTAGAGCGGAATGGGCATAGGGTCACCATTTGCTCGCTCGGTTTTCCGCTGTAGTTTTTGGAGGGCTTAGGCTTGTAGAAACACGATGCCCATGCGGATGCGGGAAAGAGTTTTGAATCGAGGTATCCCGGCACCTCGCGACACGCTACTACTGCAAGTCTCACAGAAACACAAACGCCCGTCAATGTTTTTCTTGCGATTTCGCGTGCGCTGCCACGCGCACGAATCGCCGTCGAGACGACAGGAATCAGATGGGCGCGTACCATCGATACCAAGCACACCGAAAAAGCAAGAAAGCCGCTTGTTAGGCGGCTTTGCTGGTCTCGGCGCATACGAGGCGCTGTGGCACGTT
>JAPKZC010000314.1:22544-24823 GCA_026394025.1 Candidatus Solibacter sp. | reverse complement strand
GCCTAGGTAGTGGGATCGAGTTGCTTGCGTTCCTAAAGGGCACTCCAATTTCAGAAGAACAGCGCTTTCACAACACTGCCCTGTTGATTGGTGGGCTGCTGGCTTGGCTACTGGGCGACATCTTGACAACACTCGAAAGGACGCTAAAGGAAATTCAGAAGAAATGACGTCGGCACTTAGGGTGTGTATCGAGAGATTCGCGGCCGGCTGGCTTCCCCCGGTGCGTGTTCCGCTCTCCCGGTGGGCCGATGGCCACGCGCGGCTTTCCTCTGAAGCTTCCGCACAAACCGGCGGCTGGCATTCCTTCCCCTACCAGCGGGAACCGCTCGATGCGCTCTCCCCGCACTCCGCGTTTGAATCCGTGGTGCTCATGTGGGCTTCTCAGATGGGCAAGACGCAATTGCTTCTGAATCTGGTGGCCTACATGGTGGCCGAAGACCCGGGGCCGGCGCTAGTGGTTCAGCCAACCCTGCCGATGGCCGAAGCGTTCAGTAAAGATCGGCTCTCGCCACTGTTCCGTGATACTCCCGTCCTGCAAGGTCTGGTGGCCGCGGCGAAGTCGCGCGATATCGGCTCGACTATCTTTCATCGGCGCTTCCGTGATGGGCATATCTCCATCGTGGGCGCGAACAGTCCCGCGGGCTTGGCATCGCGGCCGATTCGATACCTGCTGATGGATGAGCTTGACAGATGGGAAGATTCGGCCGGCGCGGAATGTGACGGCGCTTCCCTTGCAATCGCGCGCACGCGGACGTTCGTGGGAACGCGCAAAATCGTGATGACCAGTTCGCCCACGGTGAAGGACGCAAGCCGGATTGAAGCGGCTTTCCTGGAAAGTGACCAGCGTTTCTATCACGTCCCTTGCGCGCATTGCGGCGCGTTCCAGGTGCTCAAGTGGAAGCGCATCGAATGGCCCGAGGGCCGGCCGGAAGAGGCGCAGTACCGTTGCGTGAAGTGCGAAAAGCTGATTCCGCATCACCTGAAAGCGGGCATGGTGGCGCGTGGAAAGTGGATCGCAAGCAATCCGAGTTCGCGCATTGCCGGCTTCCATCTGTCCGAACTCTACAGCCCGTGGCGCGCGTGGGGCGAACTGGCGGCCGATTGGACGAACGCTCAAGGCAACATCGAGCGTATGAGGGCGTTCATTAACACGTCCCTGGCTGAATTGTGGAACGACCAGGCGCAAGGTTCCATCACGGATGAAGAACTGATGGCGCGCCGTGAAGTCCTGGGCTCGCTGGTTCCATCGGAAGCGGCGGCCTTGACTTGCGGTGTGGATGTGCAAGACGACCGCGTCGAGGCGTCCGTATTCGCGTGGGGCAGGGGTGAGGCAAGCTGGTTACTCGCGCATCGGAAGTTCCCCGGTGACCCGAGCGGGCCGGCGCTATGGGCGGCGCTCGATGAGTTCCTGTTGCATCCGTTCCAGCATCTGACCTTTGGGCCGATGCCGATACACGCGGTCTGCGTTGATTCGGGCGGGCACTTCACCAATGCGGTGTGCCAGTTCACGGAAGCGCGCCGCGGGCGCCGGGTGTTCGCTATCAAAGGCATGGCCGGGCCGCGGCCGATCTGGCCGAAGAAACAGAGCAAGGCGGCAAAGGGCCGAGTGTACATCATCGGTGTGGATTCAGCCAAACAGGTAGTATCGCAACGGCTCCGTCTGCCAGATGAACCGGGTCGTATCCACTTTCCCGCAGCGCCCTGGTGCAACCTGGAATACTTCTGGCAGTTCACCAGGTCTATGCTTACACGGCGCTCTGTGCTCTGGTGTCCCACGGGGTGCTGGTGGATGCGGAAGTGGACCGGCTGGAATTGATGCGGCGTGTGGACAGGCCAGCGGAAGCGGCGCCGGCTTATCTAGGGTACAGATCGAAATTCGTTTCAGGGGAGATGGGAAGGTGACGGGCGCCGGAGGACGGCGCATCCGGCAAGATGTCGCGCCTCACACAACACGCGCAGTGCGCTCACCCCCCAAACAGATACCCACAGAACCGGCATTGCCGCACGTCGGCCTTGACCGTCTCGGCACAGTCGGGGCACTGCTTCTCAGGGCTGACAGCCGCGGGCGCCGAGGGGCGGACGTAAACGGCGCCGCAATGCGGGCATCCTGGGGCGTCCTCCGCTACCGGTTGCTGGCAACTTGGGCAGCGGGCGGGTTGAGGTTCTGCAGTCATCGCCCATATCAGTGCTCCCACCCAACCGATGACTGTCCAACCGAGCAGAAGATTCAATACGAAGATCGCGCCCGCCTTTCGCGCGCCCTTGCCGACAATCGACGG
>JAPKZC010000314.1:0-22504 GCA_026394025.1 Candidatus Solibacter sp. | reverse complement strand
ACGGGATGAAATAGACAAACGCCCCGAGGACTATGAGAATGATTCCGCCGGTTTCACCCATTGTCGCCTCTCACGATTTCCAATCTTTAATCGGATAGCTATATCCGGACTGATTGTAGCGGGTAACGGACGGCGTGTGGGGCGGACGCCGCTTGCATCGACGATGCGGCTGTGCCTATTCTTTGGGTGAACGGGCCGGCGCGAAGTTGGACCTTCGAGCCGACCCTGAACCAGATGCCGATTCTCCCTGTCGCCGGCGGCGAAAGAACGGCAAGTGGGACGCCACGAAGGGTAAGGCATCCTACGCGCAATGCTCGTGTCCCATCCGGTGCGATGGCGAATTGAACGGCAAGCGATACAAGCACTCTCTCAATACCCGCGACTGGGGGCGGGCGGGGCTACGTCTCGCCAAACTGCAAGCACCGGGAGCGAGACAGCCGAAGCCGATAACCGAAGCCATCGGAGCTTTCAATGTTGGCCAGACAGATAAGGCCCTGGCCACGCGCACCAGATACAAGCGTGTGATGGGCTTCTTTGAGACCCTGATTATCTCCCGTGGATCACGGAGCATGGATGAAATCGGCGTTGAAGATGTAGACGCCTACCGTGCATCCGGCAAGATCAGCAACGTAACGTGGTTGAAGGAACTCGAGATTCTGCGCCAGTTCTTCAAGTTCTGTACCGCGCGCAGGTGGATCGAGGACAACCCGGCTACCAGTGTCGAGAAGCCGAAAAACCTCAAGGCGAACGAGGTTGTGCCGTACACGCGCGAAGAAGGGGTGCGAATCCTGGCCGCGTGCGATGGCATGGGCCGCGGTCCATACGAACGACTGCGGGCGCGCGCCACGGTCCTGCTACTTCGCTACACGGCTCTGCGCATCGCGGATGTAGCCTTGCTCTCCAAAGACCGCGTGCAGGACGGTCAGATCAACGTCCGCACGATCAAGACCGGCCAGCGCGTGTGGCTGCCCGTGCATCCCGAGCTTCAGGCGGCGCTGAACATCCTGCCGGCGCCGCGGGGCGGCGATGCCGGCTACTTCTTCTGGAGCGGCAACGGCGCCAAGGATTCGATGGCGCGCGCCGCGGAACGCACGCTAACTAACGGCGATGTTCGCTGCCGCAAACGTGGCGCACGCCCACGCACACCGCTTCCGGCACACGCTCGCCACTGAATTGCTGGAACAGGGATGGACGTATGAGGACGTGGCCGAGGTTCTGGGCAATAGCGCGGCCATCGTTCGGAAGCATTACGCGAAGTGGTCGAAGGGCCGGCAGAACCGACTCACCCAGATGATGGAGTCGGTTTTTTTGGTACAAAACTGGTACACTCCCGAGCCTCTTGCAAAATTCGACTAAGTGACTGAGAACAAACAAATCGGCTCCTCGGAGTTCTGCAAGTGCTCGATTCGCGCGTTCACAACCCATGGTGGATCTGCTCTTCTACACCACAATAGGGACCCGTAGACGCAATTCGACTGCCAGCAACCGAGGTGGACGCGGCGTTTTCCCGGGAGTTTTGCAAGTCGTTCTCCCGAAAAGCCAACCTGTATGTGCCTTGAATCATAGTTTTGCCGCGGTTGGAACCATACCTTCGCCGCTGCACCGTGGGAAACGGTTGATTTCTCGGAACCGGTGTCTTCCCCGCCGGCCCGTCCTGGAAGGATATGTTGGCCAAAAGTGCCATGTGGAAGTATAGTCCTGCCGGTTGAAGCGCTCCAAAAGTCTTCGCGGGCCGTGGGCGCCAAAACAAAATCATTGACTTTTGGTTTGTATGCATGCATGATGGCACATATACGAGCATGGCGGATGACAAAAGTTCCTCAGACGTCCAGCATTGGTTCACAAAAGCAGTCGGCGGGATCTGGCCGGTGGCCACCGGTTCGCTCTCGTTGAGGAAAGGCCCTTGTATCCGCAAGAATTGTCCGTCATGCGCCGCCGGGAAGGGACATAGCAGCTATGCGCTGTACGTGCGCCGGGAATCTCGTCGTTTCTCGATCTATGTCCCCGAGAGATTGGTGCCCGAAGTCCGCAAGGCCATCGAGAATGGCCGTTTATTGCAGGAGTTGATCAACGAAGCCGGGGTGCGATACGTGAGCGCGCTCAAGAACGAGGAGCCGTCCACGTCGCGAAAGTAAACAGGACAAACGACGGCCGGCAGGCGCTGTCAGAATACCATCGTGGCTGCCGGTTTCGAGGAGGCTACCAATGCTGAGTCCGGAAGCCTTGGAAACTTGGTGCAACGGAATCGGCGTCCCACCCCACAGCCGAGCGCTGATTGATCGAATTCGTGCATCTGATCCGGCCCGCCGGGTAGGTGGTGGCCGGTCGAACGTCAGCGGTCGTTACCCCAGCCGGAAGATGGGCGTCACCATCCAATTCGAGAGTCATCGTGTCGAACTTGCGGGCATATACGAAATGGAGCACGATGCCGAAGTTCTCGAGTTTTACGATCAACCCATTCAGATAAAGTTGGACTACGAAACTGCGGGCGGAAAGCGCCTGGGCGTTCTCCATACACCCGACTTCTTCGTCATTCGCAGGACCGCTGCCGGTTGGGAGGAATGGAAAACCGAAGAGGAACTCCTGCGCCTCGCAGAACGGAGCCCGAATCGGTATCGCGCCGCCGAAGGCGGTCAGTGGCACTGTCCGCCGGGCGAGGCGTGCGCCCAAAACTTTGGTTTCTAC
This sequence comes from Candidatus Solibacter sp., assembly GCA_026394025.1. Taxonomy (GTDB): domain Bacteria; phylum Acidobacteriota; class Terriglobia; order Bryobacterales; family Bryobacteraceae; genus Solibacter. Next base: position 19,819 of record JAPKZC010000314.1, on the reverse strand, counting down.
TATCGCGTCCGCTCTTCCCGGGAGATCGACTGGGTGTACCAGCGGAATATTCAGTTCCTGGAGGACTACGTCCGGTCCGACTCGCCAGTCCAGCCCGAAGCGCAGGAGCAGGTGCTCGCGAAGGTCTCCGCCAACTCCGGAATCCGGCTGAGCAATCTCCTTCGGGAAACCGCGGACGTCGTGGCGCGTGACGACATCTTCGGGATGGTCGCTCTCGGCACTCTCGATGTAGATCTCTCCGCCGCTTCCCTGACAGAACCCGACAAGGTTCACGTCCATCTGAACCTCCCTGATTCAAACGGCTCGGGTCCCAACGTAGTCCCCGCAGGAAGCGTCAGCGGTTCTGGCAGCCCTGCCCCGGAAGCCGCAGGCCTGTTGCCGCAAATGGGTCCGGAACAGGTGGCGGAAGCGAATCGCCGGCTGAAACTGATCCGGGCTTATCGGGCAGGGGAGCCATTGAAAGAAAATGTTTCACCACGGACCGTCCGGCACTGGCTTCAGCGATACCGGCACGCGGAGGCGCTGCAAGGTGATGGTTATCTCGGTCTTCTGCCCCGGTTCCATAATTGCGGAAATCGGAATAGCAAACTTCCGGAGCAGACCACAGAGCTGATGTTGAAAATCATCGAAACAGACTACGAGACCCTCAAACAGAAACGGAAGTTCCACGCGTATGGCGCGTTGATCCGAGCCTGCGAATCCGAAGGGACCGTGGCGCCAAGCTACAAGACCTTCGCTTTGGCGATCAACCGGCGTTTCCAGTCTGACGTCGTCTTCAAGCGGTGTGGCCGCCGGGCCGCATATCAGATGGAACCACCCTACTTGGAACTGCAACTCGCCACACCCCGCCACGGTGAGCGGCCCTTTCACATCTGCCACATCGACCATACCGAGCTTGACGTGGAGGTCCTTTGCTCGAGCACCGGCCGAAACCTCGGCCGTCCATGGCTGACAATCTTCATGGACGCATTTTCCCGGCGCTTACTGGCCCTCTTTCTGTCGTTCGATCCGCCTTCCTATCGGTCCTGCATGATGGTTCTGCGAGAGTGTGTTCGCCGGCACGGACGCCTTCCGCAAATTCTGGTCGTCGACGGCGGAATCGAATTCGACAGCGTCTACTTCGAGACGCTGTTGGCACGCTACGAATGCACCAAAGAAGACCCGGCCTCCGGCCAAGCCACGGTTCGGATCCGTCTGCGAAAGGCTCTTTGGAACCAGCACACAACTGATCTACAGTTTGGCGGGAAATACGCAGATCACCAAAAACGTGCGCCAAGTAACTACCAGCGTTGACCCGAAGAATCACGCCGTCTGGACGCTGGAAGCCCTTCACAATCGCCTGTGCGAGTGGGCCTACGAACTCTATGACACCACGATGCACCCAGCCCTCGGCCAATCTCCCAGGGATGGTTTCGAACTCGGATTGCAGCGCTCCGGCAATCGCCTTCACCGTCACATCCCGTACGACGACGAATTCCGGATGATGACCTTGCCAACCACCGCCAGGGGAACTGCCCTGGTCGACTCCGGCAAAGGCGTCAAGATTAATCACTTGCACTACTGGTCCACCGTGTTGCGCGATCCTGCCGTCGAACGGACCAGGGTACCCGTCCGGTACGATCCGTATGATGCGGGCACCGCGTATGCCTACGTGGGGAATCACTGGATCAGTTGCTATTCCGAACACTTCTCGTCGTTTCGCGGACGTTCGGAACGGGAGATGATGATCGCAGCCGCAGAATTACGCAAGCGATCGCAGGACCATTCCCGAGAATTCAAAGTGACGGCCAGAAGGCTCGCCGACTTCGTCGCCTCCATCGAAGCGGAGGAGTCGCTTCTGGTTCAACGTCTCCAGGACGCGGCAGCCCGGAGAATTCACCCGGTCGGCGGCAACCCCGACGACCGGTCTGAGCAGGACGTCACGTCTCTTGCCGGTGGCGCATCACAATCGAAGCCTGATACCGCCGCGATCCTACTGCCGGTAATCGAACTTTGCCCGGTACCGCAACCTGAGTTGTATGAGGAGTACTGAATCGTGCCCGACTACGCATTCCCCCGAGAACTGCTAGACCAACCGCCAGAAGCACGGCTCGGCTACTTCAAATCTTTCACGATTGCGCACCCGCTCCTGAAGGAAGCCGACGCAGCTCTTAAACAAGCTATTCAGGAACCTGCGGGCTGGTCCCTCATCTTCGTTTACGGCCCGACCGGCGTAGGAAAGACGACCTTGCGCCGGCGAGTCGAAAAGCACCTGAAGGAATCCATGATGGAGGTCCTTCGTCAGGATCCCGGCCTGGTTCCGGTGGCCAGCATGGAAGCGGCGGCCCCGGATTCCAGCCAGTTCAGTTGGAAAGACTATTACCGGCGGGCTCTGATCGCGCTCGACGAGCCGCTCATCGATCGGAAGCTGACGTGCCAAGTGCGCAGTTCATTCCGCGACGCGCGTGACACCTTCGGTCGAGCCCTTACCGATCCGCGTGCGGCGGGGCTTGAGATCCGCTTGGCTCTTGAGAGTGCGCTGATTCACCGCCGGCCCGCGGCTTTCTTCATCGATGAGGCCCAGCACCTGGCGAAGATGAAGAGCGGCCGTAAGCTGCAAGATCAACTCGACTCGATCAAATCGCTCGCCAGCCTCGCCAATACGGTTCATGTCCTGGTGGGCACGTACGAGCTACTTCCCTTCCGCAATCTCAGCGCTCAATTAAGCCGGCGCAGCATCGACATCCACTTTCCGCGGTACCGCGCTGAAAATAGCGAGGATTACACCGCCTTTCGGAACGCGGTCTTCACCTTGCAACGTCACCTGCCCCTGACTGGTGACTCCGACCTTCTGCCTCACCTGGAATACTGCTATGAACGTTCGATTGGCTGTGTTGGGCTGGTGAAAGACTGGCTGACGCGGGCCTTGGCCCTGGCCATGAACCAGAACGTCAACGCCGTGAACGTCAGGACCCTGGAAAAAACGGCGTGGTCGCTGGACCAGTCCGAGAGAATGGCCCGAGAGACGGTTGACGGCGAGAGTGACGTTTCCGAAAAGGAGGAAAAGCGCGATCGCCTGAGACACCTTCTGCGGTTGGGAACCACCAGTTCGGCAACGGCGCCAGCAGCGGCCCGGGTGAATCCACCTGCTCGGCACGTGCGTCAGCGTGTTGGACAGCGCAAACCCGTTCGAGATCTTGTTGGAGTAGCCAAGGAGGCTTGAATGCGTAATGACGATCTTGCCACCTATGAAACGTGGGACATGACGGCGCCTGTAGTCCCGCCCCGCAGCCGGCTGTTCAATCTCAGCCCCGTTGGGTTCGGCACGTCACTGGTCGAGTGCCTGACAAGCTATTTATCTCGAGTTGCCCAGGCCCACTCCGTTACGCCCGGCGCCCTTCACCATCATGAGTTGATGAAGCACGGCGCATGCCGTCGAAACATGTTCGGCTGCGGGGTCGATGCCCGGACGCGTTCCTCTACTTCCGGCATCAACGCTACAGGCGGCGTCGCCGCCGACTTTGTATCGGCGATCGGTAAGCTGACTGCGAGAAACGATCTCCGCTACCTCACTATGATCCCCTGGAAGTCGCTCTTCCCATCGCCATTGTTGATGCGCGGTGTGGCCGCATGGTGTCCCGTTTGCCTGACCAGTTGGGAACAGGCAGGCAAACCTGTTTATGTGCCTTTACTGTGGACTTTGGAAGTCGTCAAGTTCTGCCCTTACCACCGGCACCCTCTGCGCCTCACCTGCCCGCACTGCAGCCTACCGCAACCATTGCTCGGCCAGTGCTCATGGGTAGGCTTCTGCACCCGATGCAGGCGCTGGCTGGGTTCGGATTCGGGCAAAGACGATCCGCAGCGATACTCGGTCCTCCACCAGGAATCGCCAGACTGGGAAATCTGGGCGGCCAGCCAGGTTGGGGATCTAATTAAAGCCGCGTTTCACAACCCGCCGTTACTGACCAGGGAGCAACTATCCCAACTGATTCGGGCCGGAACTGATTTGGAAGGCCCATCCAGTTTTGCGCGGATACTGGGCGTCAGCGCAACCTCGGTCGGTAAGTGGCGAATGGGCGCCAAACACCCAATGCTGCCGGTCTACCTACGTCTGGCGCGCGTCTTTAACGTGACTTTGGCCGATCTCCTCACGGGAAGAGTCTCACCGGACCAAGTTCATTCACCGGATCTCGCCGGCGTGCCACGTTGGCGCAACCTTTGGGCCCGGCGACGCTGGCCCTTTGACAAGCTTAAGATCGCCCGTCAAATGGAGCAAGCATTGAAAGAGTTGCCCCCGCCGTCGATAACAACCTTTCAGAACCGGAACGGATACCATTATTCGACCATCCACAAATATTTTCCAGATCAATGTAGGGCTATCCAAGAACGGTTCCAGGAGTATCGCGCCGCTTCCATCCAAAAGGCACACGCCGCCAAGATCGCGGAGTTTCGCCAGATCGCTTATCAACTCCACGAACAAGGGACGGAGCTATTTGTGAACCGCGTACTCACGCGGATGTCCGTGCCAAAGAGTCTGGAGCACCGCATCGCATGCGAACTCCTGGCCGAGATCAAGCGGGAGATTCTGGCGAATGGGAGACCAGGAGGCGGATCACCCGCCACCGTCACATGAGCGCGATCGACTACAGCTTCGGCAATCCCAGCCGCGCCAAGCTGTCTTGAAGAAGCCCAATGTCGAATCGGATCCCTTGCCGCAGGAGGTCTATGTACGCTTGGCGAAGATCCGGAACGAGGCCCCTGCGGGCGCCCGCCTCAAGCACTCCCAAACAACCCATAATGGCGAGGCCCGCCGCTCGCGCGATGCGCCGCGCCTTCGATTCATCCAAAAGGACGAGGTCGGCGGCGAGGTTCTTGGCCAGTAGGATGGCGCCGCGCTCGCCAGCGCCGAGGCCCTGGCAAGCCGTCTCCAATAAAGGATCCATTGGCGACCTTTGCGGTACCACGTCAATCCAAAGGGCGTTGCGTACTTCACCGGCTCCGGGAAGGCCACGCCCAGCCACGGTCACTTCGTGGTGGACCTCGGCAGGGACCAGAATCCGTTTGTAGAACGAGGCAAGAATGTCGAGGCGGCCAATTCGGGAGAGGGCAATGAGCGGCGAGGAATCAGAAACGACAATCACAAGCCAAGCCGTTCCAACGTTTTGCGATCTTCCTCCAGGTCATCGACGCCATAATGGAGCGGAACGTTGTGCCGACCGGCAAACTCCATGAACTGCTCAAGCGGCAAGTGGCAGAGTTCGGCGGCGCGTCCCAGCGAGACCCTGTCCCCCCGGTAGAGTTCCAATGCGAGCAGGCGGGTCGCCTCCGCTGAGAGGTTGTCCGCGTCCAACCCTGCCGCCACGACCAGTTCTGCCGGGATTTCCGCTCTCACTGTCTCCATGTCTTCAAGATACCGCATGATGGCCACCGAAGCTCTGCTGCGGTAGAATTAGCCAAACAAGGTACTTCCCCCGACGCCCTCCGTTGGCGCAGACGGAACGAAGGAGGAGCACGTATGCCCACGTGGGTTTACAATCCCCACACCGGCGGCAAGAGCATTCCGCCTGCAGTAAAGGCACGCACGCAACGGCGCATTCTCGATTATGCAAACAAGCACCACCCCGGAAAGTTCACCCGAATCGACGTGCGTTTCCGCGGTGCCCACTGCTACATCGACGCGTACACCGAACCCGGCGTGCCGCGCGGAAGTACATCACCCGCCGGTGAGACGCGTGAGCAATGGATCGAGCGGCTAAGAAGTACACCCACGCATCTCTGCCGGATTCGCTACTTTGGAAGCGAAGATCGATGGAGTCTCGCTTGGTACAGCTATGCCTACACCCGAGGAAGCTTTCGAGACCTCAGCTCAGTTCTTTTGAGGAAATTCCGGCGACGCCGCGGGGCACTCCGCTTCGTCCCCGGCGGAAGCAGTGCCATTGGCAAGACTATGCTTCCGATCCGGCAACACTATGGGTAAAGTCACAGGCAAGTACTTGTCTTGATTGAATCAGGGTGGTGGCCAGGGACGGGATCGAACCGCCGACACGCGGATTTTCAGTCCGCTGCTCTACCAGCTGAGCTACCTGGCCGGGGAGTTTTCAGTGTAGCAATCCCGTCACACCTTCTGCAACGTTTCGAGCACCGCCCCTGTCGCCTGCTCCACGTCGGCGTGCAAACTGTTGCCGTGCGCGTCCATCGTCACGATCGCCGCAAAGCCTTTCACCCGCAGATGCCACATCGCTTCCGGAATCCCGAACTCCAGCAAACTCACGCCCAGCACCTTCTCCACCGTCCGCGCGTAATACTGCGCCGCGCCGCCGATGCCGTTCAGGTACACCGCGCCGAACTCCCGCAGCGCGTCCAGCGTCTTCTTGCCCATTCCGCCCTTGCCGATCACCGCCCGCACCCCGTACCGCTTAATCACGTCCGCCTGGTAGGGCTCTTCGCGGATGCTCGTCGTCGGACCCGCCGCCTTCACCTTCCACTCGCCGCCTTCCTGCAACATTACCGGACCGCAATGGTAGAGCGCCGCGCCGTTCAGATCCACCGGCGGCGCGTTCTTCATCAGGTAGGCGTGCACGTTGTCCCGCCCGGTGAACATCTCGCCAGAGATCAGCACCACGTCGCCCACCTTCAGCGCGCGCATCTGCGCTTCCGTCAGCGGTGGCGTCAGCACCACTTCCCTGCCGCTCAGCGGGAAACCCTCGCCGCGCGCCATCTTCTCCACCGCCCGCTCGGGGTCGCGGTACAGCCAGCTCGTGATTGCCCCCGTAGCCGCATCCAGCCGCACGCCCAGCCGGCGGAACGCCCAACAATCGTACGCCACGCTCACGAAGAAACTCGCGGGCAGCCGGTTCGCCGCCGCGATCTTGCAGCCGATCAGGCTTGCCTTCCCGCCGAACCCCATCGCGCCCACGCCCAGCCGGTTTGCCTCCTCCAGTATCTCCGCCTCCAGTTTCGCCAGTTCCGGATTCGGATTCACATCGTCCAGCGTGCGGAAAAGCTGCCCCTTCGCCAGAGCGTACCCGTGCGCGCGATCGCTCCCGATGCACACTCCCAGCGCGCCCGGTGCGCACCCCTGCCCCTGCGCCTGCCACACCGCATGCAGAATGCACTTGCGGACACCTTCCAGATTGCGGTCGGCGCGCCCCAGGTGGTCCAGATTGCACGGCACCGAGTATTGAATATTCTTGTTCTCGCAGCCGCCGCCCTTGAGAATCAGCTTGACTTCGATCTCCTCCTGCTCCCACTGTTCGAAGTGCACCACCGGCGTCTCTTCGCCCAGGTTGTTGCCGCTGTTCTTCCCGGTCAGCGAGTCCACTGAATTGGGACGCAGCTTGCCCAGCCGCGTCGCCTCCGCCACTGCTTCTTTGATCGCTTTCTTAATGTGGATCTGGTTCACCCCCACCGGCGTGTGCACCACAAACGTCGGCATCCCCGTGTCCTGGCAGATAGGCCCTTCGTCTTCCACCGCCATATCGACGTTGCAGAGGATGATGTCCAGCGCCTGCGAAGACTGCGTCCCCGGCGTCTCCTGGTCCGCGGCAATCGACATCGCCGCGCGCACATCGGGAGGAAGGTTGGTGGATGTCTGGGTAATCAGTTCCAGCAGGCTGTTGACTAGGAATTCCATAATCGGCTCCGAACTTCCATTGTAGGACGGCGCCATCAGGCGCCCGGCGATAGCGAGGCCTTGGACGCCAGCTCTCTCAGCGATTCCAAAAGGCGACGGCTGGCTGCCGCCACCTCCACTACGCCGCGGTCAAACGCAATTTGATTGGCCTTGGACGGCTTCCGAAACCCGCTGATTTTGCGCACGAATTGCAGCGCCGCCGCGTTCAATTCCTCCGCCGTCACGGTTTCCCCGGCCCTCCGCAGAACCTTAATGCTCCGGCACATCATCCCCTCCAAACTGGCCGTCTCAGTGGCTACAGAGGCAAACGCGTGCGTCCGAGGTCACGAGCCGGCCATCAATCCACTCCTGCAACGCGTCGTCGATCGGGCGCCCCACGCTCGAGGGCGAAACCAGGGCGCGAATCCCGTTCGCCGCCAGTGATACCGCCGCGCCGTCACCGATGCCGCCGCAGATCACGGCGTCGCAACCCGCCAGCATTTCGACGAAGGTGGCATGATTGCCGCATGCCTCCGTGCCGCGGGCCCGCGTTACCCGCGTGCCGGGCACGCCGGAGTTTACTTCCACCACCACAAAGGCCGCCGAGCGCGCCAGGTGATCGCAAACGGAAACGCCNNGCCGTCGCAATCGCAATCCGAGTGACTTCCATGACCCTACAGTAACTCATGGCGGCGCCCCGCCGTTCACTTGCCGCGCCTGACAACGGCCGCCCAGAGTCCGAGCAATGCCACCACAACCACGAAGAAGACAATCCGCGCCACGCCGATTAACATACCATTAAGACAGTCGTCCTCCGGCATCCGCTTGAAACCGGAGCCGGAACCCAAGCGTAGAAATAACCGTGCGTTTCCTTCTCCTCAGCCTCGCGCTGCCCGCCGTCCTGTCCGCCCAGGACCCGCTCGAAATCATCCGCCGTGCCACCGAACTGGACCTTTCTCCAACGTCAGGAACAGCGCGACCTGGATTCCAGCGGCAGGCTGAAGAAGACCGAGAGCGAAACCTTCGACGTGACCTTGCTGCAGGGGTCGCCATACCGCCGCCTGGTGGCGCGCAACGACAAACCGCTCTCCCCCAAAGACCAACACAAAGAGGAAGAGAAGCTCCAGAAGAGCATCGAAGACCGGCGCAAGGAAACTCCGGAGCAGCGCGAGCGCCGCGTCGCCGAGTGGGAGCGCAAACAGCAGAAGCAGCGCGAGCCGCTCAAGGAACTGCCCGAAGCTTTTATCTTTACGCTGGCTGGCGAGGAAGCGCTCAACGGCGGTGAGGCCTTCGTAATCGAGGGCGTGCCCAAGCCCGGATACCGCCCGAAAGGCCAGTCCACCTCGTTCTTTCCCAAGTGCAAGCTGCGTTTGTGGATCGACAAGAGGGATTACCAGTGGGTCAAGATCGACATCGAATCGCTGGACACCATCTCCTTCGGCGGTTTTCTGATCCGCCTAGCCAAGGGCAGCCACGTCACTATTGAAAGTGCCCGCGTCAATAACGAGGTCTGGCTGCCCAAGCGTGCTGCCATCAAGGGTTCCGTGCGCATCGCCCTGGTCAAAGTCATGCGCGGCGAAATCGTCTACACCTTCAGCGACTACAAGAAATTTCAGACCGATTCGCGCGTCCTCATTCACTAGCGCCCGGTCCGCGCATCACGATATCCAGACGCTTCCGGCTCGCGTCCCAGTTCAGCAGCGCCACACGCCTGGTCTGTGTCAGTGCGGTCGCGCCCGGCTCGCCGGTGTGCTTCACCGTCAGATCGCTGCGCTCGTAGAAATATTTGAGCGCCCCTTCCACTCCCCACTGATGGAAGCCCGCCGGCGTGCCGGAGAACACGAACGCGTCCACCCGCTCCTTGCCGGCGGCGAATCGCCGGACCGTGCTCATCCACGTGCGAACCTCCCCGCCATTGGCCAGCGTTTCGCGCCGCCGCAGACGCAGTTCGTGGATATCCATGGGCAGCCACAATGCCAGGAACAGTCCCAGCGCCGCCGGCGACACAGCCTCCGCCAAGCCCGTGATGGCGATAGCCAGACCCGTGAACGGCAGGTAACAGTACGCGCTGAACACCCGCCCGGGCAGAAACAGCACGGGGAGGAAGAACAGTCCCATCGCCGCCAGCCCGAACCACAGGCGGCGGTTGCGCGTCAGAAACACGAATGCCGGGACCACCAATCCGAGATACGGAATCAGCAGAATGCGTCCGGCGTAGAACCCGCTGGTCTTGGCCAAGGCAGCGGCCGTGAAACGAAAAGTGTAGTCGTTATCCTTATTAGGATTGCCCAGAATCCCCTGCACGCCGAAGGAGAGCGAGGTCAAAAAGAACGGTGCCAGCACCTTCCACCGCCGTTTGCCGAACCACACCTCGAAGGCCAGCAGCACCACCGGCAGCATGACCGCCAGTTCTTTCGATTTGTAGGCCAACCAGAAAGCCACGAAGCTCAGTACCCAGCGCTCGCTTGCGTAGCACCACAGGCTCAGCAGGCAGAAGGTGGCGCACAGCACATCGAACACGTACATCGGCTTCCAGAAATTATCGAACAGCGCCATGTGCACTCCGAAGAACAGGCATGCCGCGGCCGCCGCAAACGCGGTGGCCCCGAGCCGCCGTGCCACCAGCCACAACAGCCAGACGTTCAGCAGGTGGAACCCGTGCAGCACCGCCACATAGACCGGGAACTCCAGCCCCGCGATTTCCTCCACCGCATGGAAATAGTAGTGGCCCACCGGACGGAAATTATTCACCTGAAACCGCGGCGTGGCGACGCCCTTCAGGTAATCCAGCGGCCCCAGGTACGGCGCCCAGCTCAGGTTGTCGATCTCATCGTCCTGAAAATAGCCGCGATACGCGTCGCGGTTCACCGTCAGGAACAGCGCCGCGAACCCAACGAACAGCAATAGCCCGCCACGTTTCGGCATCGAATGCTCTATCGTACCTGATCGTTCCAATTGGCAGGATTCGTCTTCCGCGATCCCAGACCCCCAAGCCCCGTGCAGGCATACAGACCACACCCTTCCTCTCGTTGTTTGTTTTCTCTGCGCTCTCCGTGCCTCTGCGTTGAATACCATTCCCCGCCTGAAAGGAATTCCGCACTCACGGCATTTTCCCCGCGGAGGTCATCAAATGCGTCTACTTCTTCTCGCCATCCTCGCGCTGCCCGGGTTCGCCGCCAACGATTCCATCGCGCCCGGATCGCTCACCACCCCCAAGGGCATCTGCCCCCTACGCCATACCGACGTGCAGGTTCGCATTGCCGGTCCGCTGGCCCGCGTCACCGTCACCCAGGAGTTTTACAACCCGTTCGCCGAAAAAATCGAGGCCGTCTACACCTTCCCCCTGCCGCCCGATTCCGCCGTGGACGACATGACTATGCACGTCGGCGAGCGCACCATTCGCGGCCTCATCAAACCGCGCGACGAAGCCCGGAAAATCTACGAGGAAGCCCGCCGCACCGGTCGCATCGCATCCCTCCTCGATCAGGAACGTCCCAACATCTTCACCCAAGCCGTCGCCAATATCGTTCCCGGAGCCACCGTCAAAATCCAGATCAGCTACGTCGAAACCGTGCCTTACGAAGCCGGCGCCTACGCATTCAATTTCCCCATGGTGGTGGCCCCGCGCTATATGCCGCGCCGCGGCGTGCCCGACGCCGCCCGCATCGCGCCGCCCGTCACCCCCGAAGGCACGCGCGCCGGCCACGATATCTCGGTAGACGTCCGCATCGATGCCGGCGTCCCCATCGAAGCCATCGAATCGCGCACCCACGATGTCGCCGTCGAGCGCCCAAACCCACGCCAGGCCGTCGTCAAACTGCGCGATAAGGCCGTCATCCCCAACAAGGATTTCATCCTCAAGTACGGCGTCGCCGGCCGCCGCGTCGAAGACGCCGTACTCACCCACACCGGTTACTTCACCCTCCTCCTGCAACCGCCCGATCGCGTCCAGCCCGAAGAGATCGCGCCCAAGGAACTGGTGTTCGTGCTCGATACTTCCGGCTCCATGTCGGGCTTCCCCGTCGAGAAAGCCAAGGAGGCAATGGGCCTCGCGCTTGACGGACTGAATCCCCGCGACACCTTCAACCTCATCACCTTCGCCGGCGATACCCATATCCTGTTCCCCAAACCCGTGCCCGCCACCCCCGAGAACCGCCGCCAGGCGCGCGAGTTTCTCAACTCGCGGTCCGGCAGCGGCGGCACCGAAATGATGAAAGCCATCCGCGCCGCACTCTCCCCCAGCGATGCCCCGGAGCGCACCCGCGTGGTCTGCTTCATGACCGATGGCGAGGTGGGCAACGATCTGGAGATCATCGCCGAAGTGCAGCGCCACCCCAACGCCCGCGTCTTCGCCTTCGGCATCGGCAGTAGCGTCAACCACTTCCTGCTCGACGGCATGGCCCGCTACGGCCGCGGCGAGGTGGAATACGTCGGACTCCAGGACGATGGCTCCGCCGCCGCCCGCCGCTTCCATGAGCGTGTGCACAGTCCGCTGCTCACCGATATCGCCATCGATTGGGGCGGCCTCGCCGTTACCGGCGTCTACCCGGCCCGCATTCCCGACCTGTTCGCCGCCAAGCCGCTGGTCGTCTCCGGCCGCTACACCTCGCCCGGCGCTGGCGTCATCCGCCTGCGTGGCAAAATGGCGGGCCGTGATTTCACCCGCGAAATCCGCGTCAACCTGCCCGCCTCCCAGCCCGAGAATGCCATGCTGGCGACCCTCTGGGCCCGCCGCCGCGTCGAAGACCTCATGTCCCAGGATTTCGGCGGCCTGCAACGTGGCGCCATGCGCGACGATCTCAAACAGCAGATCACTAAGCTCGGCATCGATTACCGGCTGATGACCCCCTTCACTTCCTTCGTCGCCGTGGAAGAAAAAGTGATCACCGAAGGCGGCGCCCCCCGCCGAGTGGAGGTGCCCGTGGAGATGCCCGACGGCATGAGTTACGAAGGAGTCTTCGGCAAGGAGAACAGCTTGCAGTCGGCCAACTCCAGCATGGGCATGGTGGCAGCCGACCGGAGTTTCTTCGGCCGCGGCGCCAGCGCCGTGCCCTCCTCCGTTATGGAGTCCCGCAAAGTAGCTCCGTTGTCGCCGCCCCCGCCGGCGCGGCAAGAGCAAATGTCCAATCTCGATCCCGCGATTGCCGCTCTGGTCGCGCGCGTCAAAGCCGGCGCCCGCCCCAGCGTCGATGAGAGTAAGTTCGTATTCGGCGGCGAAGCCTACATAAGACTCACCATCGCCGACTTATCCCCCGGCGCGCTCAACCAACTGCGCCAGGCCGGCCTGGTAATCGCCACCCAGCAAGGCAGCACCATTCAAGGCCACATCCCCATCGCCCGCCTTGAGTCCTTGTCCAAGCTGCCCTTCGTGCAGCGCATCGCCCCAAGGTAGCAGTGGGACAGGCCTTTTTGGCCAAATCCATCAATGGTTCCCCGCCGGGTCACCTGCCGGCGGGGGGGCCAAGACCAAAACGTGCCATGTAAAACATTGGGATTGTCCTTGAGCGGCGAATGTTGCGGTGATAGAATTCTGCCAGCATTGCAATCGCCGTTCTTACGGCTAAGTCCCTGTACTTGGGGTCTCGAATCGTTTTCGTTGTCGTCTTATCGTTGCGGAGACCGTGCGAGGCGCAATGATGTGTGCCGATACAAGGAGAATCGTATGCTTCAAAGACGGTTTCAGAGCCTCTTGCGTACCCTGCTCATTTTCGCAATCGTTCCGGCATGGGCCCAGGACACGGGAGTCCTCAGCGGAACAGTCGCCGATAGCAGCAGCGCCGTAGTGGTGGGTGCTCAGGTAACCGCTATCAACGTGGCAAACAACTTCGAGACGACAACGGAGACCAACTCGGATGGCCTTTACCGCATCCCCTTCCTCCGTCCGGGAATTTACCGCGTGAAAATCACCGCCCCGGGCTTCAAGACCTTCATCCGCGAGAACGTGGAACTGAGGGTCGGAGCGACGCTGCCCATTGACGGCCTGATGGAAATCGGCGCTCTTGCCGAGTCCGTTCAGGTGACTGCCGCGGTGCCGCTGCTCGAAACCGAGACGTCCACCACGGGCACCATCGTGAATGGCGAATACTTCGCGAGAATGCCGCTCTACCAACGCCACTCCCGCGCCGTGCTCTACCTCACGCCGGGTGTGAATGCGAGCGGCCTGGCCTATGCCGGCTCCCTCGGCGGCTTCTCCATCAACGGCGGCGCCACCGGCAATATCGGCTACTTCGAGGATGGCATGCTTGGCGTTCAGCCCAGCGGGGGCGGAAACACCACTGATACGATTCTTAGCACCATCGAGGAAGCCAAGGTCATTACTACCACCCTCCCCGCCGAATACGGACACTCCTCCGGCGGCGCCATCGTCATCGTCAAAAAGAGCGGCACCAACCAACTTCACGGCGGCGGCGGCACTCTCTTCCGCGAAGGGCCCATGCAGCACCGGCGCTTCATGCAGCCCGCGCGGTTCGAGCAGACCGGCAACAGCCTCCATTTCTACCAACCGGACTTCAACCTCAGCGGCCCCGTCTACATCCCCAAGATTTACAACGGAAAAAACAAGACCTTCTTCATGTTCGCCGGTCAGTACCTGATGGAGCGCCAGGGTGAGGTGATCTCCTGGAACGTACCCACTCCGGAGGAGTTGACCGGCAACTTCAGCTATGGCGGCATCGCCGGCGTGAACGCCATCTATGACCCCAGCACCACCGCGGTGAACAACGGCGTCTGGTCGCGCACGCCCTTCCCCGGCAACATCATTCCCAAGGCGCAGTGGGACCCGGTGGCCACCAAGTTCCTGAGCCAGAAGGTCTGGGAAGTTCCGAATCTGCCGGGCACTCCAACCGCCACAGGGCCAACCGGCAACCTCCAACTCCCCCGGCAGAAGACCGTGGACTGGTCCAACTATAGCCTCCGCGCCGACCAGCAGTTCGGCAGCAAATTACGGATGTTTTACAACTGGAGCTTTAACACCCGCACTTCGTTCGTGCCGGATCTCAACGTCGTGAACCTGCTTTACAACTCCTCGCAGAGAACCTCGATCGATGCGCAGACCACCACCGGAATCGGCTTTACCTACACCATCACCCCGGCGATGATCAGCGAGACGCGCATCAACTACTACCGCTTTCGAAACGATACCACCTGGCCTGGTTACGGCACCGACTTCGGCGCCCTGCTCGGCATCCCCAACATCGGCGCCGGCAGCATGCCCGTCATCACCGGCATTCCGAACGTCGCCAACCCGAGCCTCAATGTCGAGGAGACTTTCGACTACAAAGAGGACATCAGCAGGCTTTCGGGTAAACACGCCTTTAAGTTCGGCTATGACCTGATGCGCCTGCGCCGAAACAACTACTCCGTGGACAACAATGCCGGCACCTTCAATCTGGCTGGCACCAACGGTCTGAATACCAACGGCAGCAGCATCCCCAACACCGGCGGCAACAGCCTCAGCCAGTTGATGACCGGCGCGGTTTCCAGTTACACCATCACCACCAACCTGCTCAGCATCCTGCCGCGCAACTGGGTCCACTCCTTGTACTTCCAGGACGACTGGAAATTCTCCCCGACCCTGACCCTCAACCTCGGCGTCCGATACCAAGTGCAGAGCGCCATGAACAACAAGTACGGCCAGGTGTCGAGCTTCGATCCAAAAGGTGCGGATAACGTCGTCCCGGGCGGAATCGGCGTCATCACCCACCCCGAGACCCTGCACGGCAGGGATTGGAACAACTTCCAGCCCCGCGTCGGCCTGGCCTGGTCGTTCCGCAGCCATTTCGTCATGCGTGCCGGCTTCGCCCTCTCCACCGTCGACGAACGCCTTCCCGTGGCTCCCACCGAGGAGTTCGGCGCCGTCACCGGCCGTATCGACACGCCCAGCGGAGACTTCCGGCCGCGGTTCCAACTCAGCACCGGGCCGGTCCCGTCCTTGTTGCTATTCCCGGTCATCCGCCCCGATGGGTCCATACCCTTCGCCGGTACCAACTACTCGGCCCGCGGTGCGACCTGGGTCGATACGACCCGCAAGTCGCCCTATACTATGAACTGGAACTTCGGTGTTCAGCACACCTTCGCCACCAACTACCTGGTGGAGCTGACCTACACCGGCAACAGTTCGGTCAATGGTTTCGAGAGTCGCGAAATCAATGCCCTCTCCTATGACTGGGCCAACAACCTGCGCTTGAACAGCCCGGCCCAGTTCAGCGCCTTTCAGAGCAACACGCAGATCTACCGGCCCTATCCGAACTTCGGCGGCATTTCCTTCCGGACCAACGGCGCCCGCTCCAATTACCACGCCGGTACGGTCAAGCTCGACAAGCGCTTCTCGCACGGCCTCTCGTTCCTCAGCTTCTATACCTACTCGAAGGGAATCGACTCCAGCAGCAGCAACAATCTGCTTTCCCGCAACATGGATCGTGCGGAAACCCAAAACAACCGCACTCACATGTACACCGGCAGCATGAATTACGAGCTTCCCATCGGCAAGGGCCGGAAATGGCTGAATCGCGGTGGCATCATCAACGCCGTCTTCGGCGGGTTCGATATGGTCTATCTCTACCGCATTCAGAGCGGCGATGCGCTGACCTTCGGCTTTGCCGGCAGCCCGTACCAGTACATGCCGGGCGTGGTCGCCACCCGCTCCGGCCGGCCCAATTCCACCGGAGACCGCGCCCGTCTGCGCGATAACTGGCAGGACATCGGCCCCGCCCGTTTCTCCCAAGCCACCCAGAACGGCCTGATCCAGTCGATGAGCTACTTCAGCTATCCCGACGCTTATGGCCTCGGCAATGTCGGCCGCAACACCTTTGACCGGCAGCGCTTCATCGACACCCAATTCTCCGCCTCGAAGGAGTGGAAGATCAAGGAGCGTGCCACCGCCACGTTCCGCTTCGACTTCCAGAACCCGTTCAAGTGGTACAACCTGTCGGCGCCCAACACCACGGTCAACTTCACCAGTCCGGCGACGTTCGGCAAGGTCTCCACCAGCACCTCGGACGAAGGCACCACCGCCGCCGCCGGCGGCCAGGGGCTGATGAATATCACTATCTCGTTCCGCTTCTAGCGCAGCGATGTCCCTTGAGCCAGGGGCGGCGCAATGCGCCCCTGGCCTATCTTTTGCCCTATCCGGTCCACTCGCAAGCAATCTTATTTTCGATATTTCTTCGCCCTGCGTTACACTGGTGCCGATGCGGCTGCTCTCGGGACCCGCCGGCTCCGGCAAAACTACCTACATCCTGGATCGCTTTCGCCATGCCCTCCGCGCGGGCAACTCCGACATTCGCCTTCTCGTGCCCACCGCCACCATGGCACAGCACCTGCAAAATCGCCTCGCGCGCGAGGGCTTCGTATTTCGCGGCAGCTTGATCCAAACCCTCTCCAGCTTCGTCCGCGATTATGCGGGCAGCGCCGCCGAAGTTTCCCCCGCCGTGCTCTACCTCCTCGTGGAAGAGGCCGCCCAGCGCGTCGCCCGCCCCGAGTTTTACCGCGTCACCCGCTTCCCCGGCTTCTGCAACTCCCTGGCGCGCACCATCGACGAGTTCGCCTCCGCCGGCTGCGATAGCGTCCGCCTCGCCGCCTCTCTCCCCGATGTCCCCCTCGGCGACGCCTTCCTCGCCGTCTACCGGGAGGTGGATCGCGAACTTGCACGCCGCGGTCTCGCCATGCGCGCGCGCCGCCTCGAACTGGCCGCCGCACAGATCGCCGCGCAGGGGTTGAGCGGCATCGACACCATCTGGATGGATGGCTTTCACGCCCTCCCCGATCCCGAACTGCGCGTCATCGCCGCCATGGCCACGCACGCCGATCTCACCCTCACCCTCGGCGACGAAGATCTCCCCCCCGCCCTCGGCGCCCGCCTCACCGCCATGGGCTTCACCGCGGAGCGCGCCCCCGCCCGGCGAGCCAGGCCCGCCCTCGCGCTCGTTAAGGCGCCCGGCATAGAGCGCGAAGTCGAAGAGATCGCACGCCGCATTCTTCTCCAGTCCGCCTCGGGACGCCCCTTCCGCGAGATCGGCGTCATCGTCCGCTCCCCAGATATCTACGTGCCCGTGCTGCGCTCCACCCTGGAACGTTTCGGCATCCCGGCCCGCTTCTACTTCGATACCAAACTCGAACGCCACGCCGTGGTCCGCTTCCTCTCCGGCGCCATCGATGCCATGCTCGGCGGCTGGGACCATGCGCGCACCCTCGCAGTCCTCCGGCTCACCCCGCGCTTCGCCGATTTCCCCATAGCGGACCGCTTCGATTTCGACGTGCGCGATCAAATCCCGAACGCCGGCCTCAGCGAACTGCGCTCACTGCTCATCGGCGACGAAGGCCAACCGCGCCCCGGCGCCGAGCGCCTGCTCCACAAGCTCGAATCGCTCTCCGCTCTCGAAGAGTGGCGCAGTTTCGTGCTCACCCCCGGGGACTGGGCCGCGCGCTTCGGCACCCTGCGCAATCTCTTCCGCCCGGCGCCGCCTGCCGACTCCGCCACCCATGAACTCGCGCTCCAGTGGCGCAGCCAGTCCGCCGCGCTAAGTCTCTTCGATCATGCGCTCGCCGAGGCCGCCTCCGCCCTCGACGGCGCGCGCGAAATCCCGATCGAGGACTACTGGCGCGCCGTCAAAAGCGTGCTCCGCCTCAAGCCGCTGCGCCTCGAGGACGGACGCCGCAACGTGGTCCACGTGATGAGCGCCCACGAAGCTCGCCAGTGGGTGCTGCCCATCGTGTTTGTCTGCGGCATGGTGGAAAAGCAGTTCCCGCACTTCCACCAGCAGGACCCGTTCTTCCCCGACGCCGCGCGCTGCCGCCTCAATGCCGCCGGCATCCGCGCGCGCACCGCCGCGGAATTCGAACGCGAGGAGCGCGCCCTCTTCGACACCGCCACCAGCCGCGCCACCATGCTGGTCACTCTCTCCTACCCCGAGTTCGATTCGCGCGGCGAACGCAATCTTCCGTCCATCTATCTGGAAGACTTGCTGGAACCGCCAGTCGATTCGGTGGCCGTGCGTCCCACCCCGCGCAGTCTGCCCGCGCCGCGCGGCCCGGCGGAGATCGCCGCGCCTGACTTGCTCGACTACCTGCGCCGGCGGACGGCCCATCTTTCGCCCACCGCGCTAGAGACCTTCCTGCAATGCCCGTTCCAGTACTTCACCCAGCGCCTCATGCGTCTCAAGACCGCCCCGCTACGCCCCGAGGAGCGTCTCTCCTTTCTTGAACAAGGCAACATCGTGCATGAGGTGCTGGCCGAATGGTGGCAGCAGCCGCAGGACGTGGCGCCGCTCTTTGAGCGCATTTTCGCGCGCCACCTGCAGGAAGTTCACATCCCCGACGGCTATCACACCGAGCGCCTGCGCAACGCCATGCTGGACGATCTCAAGCGCTTCACCACCGGGGACGCCTGGCCGCGCGCCGCCTGGAAATCGCAGACCGAAATTGAGTTCACCTTCTCCCTCGCCGAGGGCCTGGAAATCGCCGGCCGCATGGACCGCATGGATGTCGCGCCCGATGGCCGCGCCTTCGTACTGGACTACAAGTACAGCGCCGCGCAGCGGGTCAAGGACAAACTGAAGAATGAGAACCTGATGCAGCCGCCCCTCTATATGATGGCCGCCGAGCACTTGAATGTCCGCCCCGCCGGCATGTTCTACGTCGGCGTAAAAGGCGGCATCGAGTACGCCGGCTGGAGCGACGACCGGATCATGGACAGCCTCGCTCTCCCCGAAAACTGGCTGGCATCCACCCGCGACCGCACCCTGCTCATCGTCGGCGAAATGCGCCGCGGCCGCGTCGAAATCCGCCCCGCCGACCGCGACAGTTGCCGCTTCTGCGATGCCAAGGACGTCTGCCGCATCGAAGTGGCCGCCCCTGCCGCCGAATCTAGTGGGGCAGGCGCGTCCGCCGGCCCGCCCGAGGGGACCGCATGACGCCCACTCATCGGGCAAGCCCCGCGCCTTCCGTCCAACGTCTCTTGGGTTTTCTCTGCGCTTATCTCGGCGATCTTTGCGTCTCTGCGTTGAATAGACTTCTCGCCCCCCTCCCGGAGGCCCAATGACCGCCACCCCATTTACCCCCGATCAGTGCGACGCCATCGACGTCTCCATGCGCCACCTCGATGCCTGCGTCGTCGCCGGACCCGGCTCCGGCAAGACCACAGTCCTCGTGGAGTACTTCCGCCAACTCGTGGGCGCCGGCAGACGCATTTCACCAGCGCGGTGGGTTTGCCTGTTTTGAGATTGCTTACGG
>JAPKZC010000637.1:6797-7168 GCA_026394025.1 Candidatus Solibacter sp. | reverse complement strand
TACGTCCGGGGCTCCCATTGCGGGGATCCAACTGGTTCTGTTCGAGTCCGGCAAGGAACTCAGCGTCCGCGAGGTCTCGACAGGCGCCGGGGGCAGCTACGAGGCGCCGTTCCTCAGACCGGGATCCTACACCGTCAAAATCGACGCGAACCACTTCCAGACGTTCCAGGCGGACGGCATCCGGCTGCTGGCGGGGCAGGTCCGGCACTTCGACACGAAGCTCAAGCCGGAAGCGCGCGACGAAACGGTGTTGCTGGACGAAACATCCGCTCCCGTGCAATCGCAAAACGGCACCGTCGCCGGCCTCATCGACTTTAAGCAGGCATGGCAAGACACTCCGTTTGTCGACCTGCACCCTTCGGTGCTTCCCC
>JAPKZC010000637.1:5183-6716 GCA_026394025.1 Candidatus Solibacter sp. | reverse complement strand
TGCGCAGGACACCACGATGCAGACCGGAAACCCCGCCTTCGTTGACACCGCCGAGGTCGCCATCGCCAACCCCGGCGTGGATGCTGCCAAACCTGTGCGTGTTGACTTGGTCTCCAAGCACGGCAGCGACGGCATCCACGGCCTGGTTTACTACAAGCGAGCCTCGTCCGCGTTTAATGCGAAGTCTTACTTCGATACGGCAAAGTCCAGTTATAAACTCAGCGAATTCCAGGGCGAACTCGGCGGCGCGCTGGTCCCCCGCTGGACCTACTTCTATGCCGGCGCCATGTACCAGAAGACCCCCTACAGCCAGACCCTCTACGCCGACGTCCCCACGGCGCAAATGCGCACGCTCGATTTCGGCCAGTACCTCAATGCCCAGACAGCCCCCAACGGAAAGGTAGTGGTCATCCGGGATCCCAGGAACGGAGCGCCCTTCCCTAACAACGTAATACCGTCCAACCGCCGCAGCCCAGTGGCGAATAACTACCTGACCAACTATTACCCGACATCCAATGCGGGAAATGCCAACACCTTCACCCAGAACTACACCTGGAACCATCCCTACGGCGCCGATACGTACGTGGGAAACTGGCCGTTCGGCCGCATTGACCAGCGCCTATCGGCAAACAGCCAGTTGTATGTTCGCTGGATGCAGAATCAGACCGCTGCGGTCACCTCGGGAAGTGTGGGCGAACAACTGAACTCCACCCGGACCGTGCGCTACCGGGGATTCGTGGTCTCCGGCGTCACTGCGCTATCCTCCAGCCTCGCCAACCAGATCACCGTGGGCCAGACCAAGGTGGTACTCAAACAGGGCGAGGCCGAGAGCAAGTTCAGTCCGCTACACGGCGATTCGGTGGTCTCCACCCTCGGTATACAAGGCGTCAATCCGAACGGGTACGCCGTCATGGGGTTCCCCGCGGTCTCCATCAGCGCTCTCACGGGCCTTTCCATGCCTTATGGCGGCGGCAAGACCGAAGACACGGCGGGGAACGACAGCATCAATACCGTCCAGGATGCGCTCACCTGGTCCCTGGGCCGCCACTCGCTGAAACTGGGCGGCCAATATCAACGCTACCGCTGGTTGGAGGGCGCCGTTCCCCAAAACGTCTACGGCGCCTTCACCTTCTCCGGCGAGTTCACCGGCTTGGGGTTCGCGGATTTTGCGCTCGGCCTGCCCTCCACCAGCACCCGCCAGGCGGGCAGAATAAACCGGACGCTTCACCAAGCGCAGTCCGGGCTCTTTCTGAGCGACACGATCCGCGTAACCTCGCGGCTGACGCTGGACCTTGGAATGCGTTGGGATTACTACACCACACCTGTGTATGACGATGGCTACATGTCGAACTGGGATCCGGCGACCGGCCAAGTCATCGTCGCTCCGGGAACCATCACCGCCGTCAGCAGCTTCTTTCCCAAGGGCGCCACCGTGGTAACGGGGGAGGTAGTTCCCATGGCGAAGACTACTAACTTCCGCCCACGCGTCGCGGGCGCGGACCGTTTGAGCGGCAACCTAGTGCTGCGCGGCGG
>JAPKZC010000637.1:0-5173 GCA_026394025.1 Candidatus Solibacter sp. | reverse complement strand
CGAGTTTACCGAAAACCAAGGTTATGGGGTGGGCGGCCGGCTGAGCGCCAACAACCCCTATTCGCTGACCGAAACCTACACCAACTCGGTCACCGCCGGTGTGGCCGCGCTCTCCTTCCCCAAACCGTTTCCTGCCAACCCGTCCTCCTCCCTCCTGCCCGGACAGAACATCACCGCGCTGCCCACCAAGACGGACGAGGGGGTGATCCGCCAGTTCAACGGGACGCTCGAAGCCGCGCTGCGCGGCTTTGGGCTGCGCCTTTCCTATGTCGGGTCGCGCGGCGTGAACATGAACTATACCCTGGACGTTAACAAACCCGCCGCCAGCACCACTCCATTCGCCAATTCACGCAAGCCCTTCCCGATATGGGCCAGCGCCTACGAGGTTCGGACCGACGGCCGGTGGAAGTACGATTCCGCCGTGGTTTCGGCGCAACGCTCCATCGGTCCGGTCACCTTCCATTCCAGCTTCACCTGGGCTAAGAATAGGAGCAACTACGCCAACACCACCGATCCGTATAACGTGACCAACGTGTGGACCACCGACGCGAGCGGCCGCCAGCGCTACTTCACGGGCGGGGAGGGCCACCGTTTCCTCTCCGGCGCCGGACCCATTGTGAATCATCTGGTCAGCGATTGGAGGGTCCAGACCATCGCCACATTCGCCAGTGGCCAATACTACTCGCCGCTGTTCACCGGCGCCGACCCGGCCAACGCCAGCCAGGGCTTCGTCACCCAGTTGCCGAATTGCGTGGGAGACCCCAACGCCGGCGCGCGGAGCCTTGCCACCTGGTTCAATCCATCGGCCTTCACCGTCCCCTCCGCCAGCGCCGGGCGCTACGGCACCTGCGGCATGAACACCCTGGAGGGCTATCCCATCCACGTGGCGCACGTCGGCTTGGCCAAGCAGTTCTCATTCACCGAGCAGGTGAAACTCGTATTTACGGCGCAGATTTCCAACGTCACCAACACGCCGCACTTCACCGTTCCCAACAACAACATCTCGAATCCGAATCCCGGCATGTTCACGGCTTCTTCGCTGGCGGCAAACTCCAGCCCCGAAAGGTTGGGGAACCGGCAGATCGATCTCAAGCTGCGCCTGGTGTGGTAGGCCGCTCAACTTCTCCTTGCCCGCGCCGATAAGATTCTCAGGTGCGACCGCTGTCGGAAGTCCGGAGGCCTCCAGCGGCAGGCGCGCTTTATTTAGAGGGTGGGGTGGGGCCTTCGTGCCCTACCCCAATCAGGGGAACCCGCCGAGCCGCGTGATACCCTGAAGATTCCTCATGTGGGCACCCGATTCCTGGCGGCAGAAGTCTGCCCTGCAACAACCCGACTACGCCGACCCCGCCGAAGTGGAGCGCGTCCTCGCCGACCTGCACACTCTCCCCCCCCTGGTCACCAGTTGGGAAATCCTCCGCCTCCGCGACCAGCTCGCGGAAGCCGCCGACGGGCGCCAGTTCGTCCTTCAGGCCGGCGATTGCGCCGAACGCTTCGTCGATTGCACCCCCGTCCGCATCACCAACACCCTCAAAGTACTCCTGCAGATGTCGCTCGTGTTGGTGATCGGCGCCCGCCCCGTGATCCGCATCGGACGCTTCGCCGGCCAGTACGCCAAACCCCGCTCCGCCAACCTGGAGACCCGCGACGCCGTCAGCCTCCCCTCCTATCGCGGCGATAACATCAACCGCCCCGAGTTCACCGCCGAAGCCCGCCGCCCCGATCCCCAACTCCTTCTGCGCGGCTACGAGCGTGCGTCCGTGACCTTGAACTTCGTCCGCGCCCTGGTCAAAGGCGGCTTCGCCGACCTCCATCATCCCGAGTATTTCGATCTCGACTGGGTCAAGGACTCGCCTCTCGCCGACGAATACCACCGCATGGTGCAGACCATCAAGGATTCACTTCAGTTCGTCGAGAACGTCCTCGGCGTCCGCGCCGGTGACACCGATAAGATCGATTTCTTTACGGCCCACGAAGCCCTGCACCTCGGCTACGAAGCGGTGCAGACCCGCCGGGTTCCGAGACGCCCCGGCTATTTCAATCTGCTCACCCATTTCCCCTGGGTCGGCCTGCGCACCAACGATTCGGAAGGCGCGCACATTGAGTACGTGCGCGGCATCGAGAATCCGGTGGGCATCAAGGTGGGCGCGGGCTGCACCCGGGAGCAGGTGGCCCGGTGGCTCGAAATTCTCGACCCCGACCGCCGCCCCGGCCGCCTCACTTTCATCCACCGTTTCGGCGCCGGGAAGATCGCCGATTCCCTGCCCCCTCTGATCGAGCACGTCCGCGCCGAAGGCGGCAAGCCCGTATGGATCTGCGACCCCATGCACGGCAACACTCACAGCCTGGCCAACGGCATCAAGACGCGCAACTTCGAGGATATTTACTCCGAGGTGGAACAGTCCTTCGATATTCACGCGGAACAAAAGCAGCAACTCGGTGGCGTGCACGTCGAACTTACCGGAGAGAATGTGACCGAGTGTGTGGGCGGCTCCCGCGGCCCCGGTGAAGCCGACCTCGCCCGCGCCTACGAAAGCGAAGTCGACCCCCGCCTGAACTACGAACAGTCGATGGAGCTGGCCTTTCTGATCGCCCGCAAAATGAAGAGCGGAGCGCACTAGGTCAGGCGCTCAGGATGCGGCGTAGTTGCCCCCCAAAAACAAAACTGGCGCGGACCAACCCGATTGGGGCTGATCCGCGCCTGAAACACTAACGTCCCAGCGCTCCGTGCGCCCGAGGACTAGTCTGTCATCGGCAGCTTGGGGGTTGTCGGCGCCGGAACTTTCTGGGTGGCCGGCACTGGCTTTTTCACGACCTTCTTCACGACCTTCTTGGCGGGGGCTTTCTTGGCGGGTGCCTTTGCCGGCGCTTTCTTCGCGGCCTTCTTCACCGCGGCCTTCTTCACCGGCGCTTTCTTTGCCGGAGCCTTCTTTGCCGGGGCCTTCTTTGCCGGAGCCTTCTTGGCTGCCTTCTTTACGGGCTTCGGTGCGACTTTCTTTACGATTTTCTTTGCCATAATAATTCTCCTCATCGTGTACTGACTTCCCATTAGGGATAATTTATCTTATACCCAAAGATCGTCCGCGGCTAGAGAATAACGCGCCAGATGCCGCGTCCGTATGTCGCCGCCGTCAAACTTCGGTCGCGATGGTGATACACAAGATCGGAAATCATGGCATTCGGCAGCGAGGTGGAGACGTCGGTCCACGCCGCAAAATCTTCCGTCATCCACACGCCGCAATCGTTGGCGACGAACAGGCGATAGGGTTCGTGCGTTTCAAACACCGCCGCGTGATACGCCACATTGGGCATCTCGGGTGTATCGATCTCCCGCCACGAGATTCCGCCGTCTTCCGACAGGAATACGTGGGCGATATGTTCCGTCCCGCTGGTGATGGGCATTGCGCCATACGCCCTGGCGCGTGGAATCGCCCGCGCGACCAAGCCCATACCGCCGACCGTCACCACCAATTGCGAGGCTTTCCGCGGATGGCTTTCAATGCGCGTGATCACGCGCGCGGGAATCTCCGGCCCGGAGAGATCGCCGGACCATGTCTCGCCATTGTCCAGACTGCGGAAGAGGCCGCCACGCTTTGTGCCGGCCCACACGTGTCCGGGCGCGGCCCGCGGAATCTCGATGGCAGTGATAGCCGAACCGTCGAGCTCCGGCGAAACCGGCTGCCAGTCGCGCCCATCCTTGGTAGTGCGCCACAAGCGGCGCGAGCCCACCCACAGCGTGCGCGCGTGCGCCGGGTCCATCGCCAGCACGGCAATCGCATTCTGATGGTGCTCGTCCTCCTTCATGTCTTTCGGGCTGATCTCTTCCCAGAATTCCTGGCTCCAGTGCTGGGCCGCGGTGTGGCGGAAAATGTGAATGTCGGATCGCGACCCCACGACGTGGTTTTCGTCTTCGGGGTCGAAGACCATCCACGCGCCATCGCCGCCCAGAACGTGCAGGAAGTCTCCATCCTTGTCCGTCACGCCCGTCACCAGGCTCCCGTTGTCCTGCGCGCCACCGCCGAAAATCTTGCCATTGCTGGGCGCCACATCGATGTCGTAGAACATCGTATTGACCAGTCCGCGCACGCACATCCTCCACGTTTCGCCCAGATCTTCGCTGGCCGCGACGCCGCCGTCGTTGGCCGCGTAGATCAGCTTACCGCCGGGGAGTAAGATGGCGTGTTGATCGGCGTGCACGTATTGGGGGTTGCCCACTCCGGCATCCCAGAAACTGGCGCGCCGCCACGTCGCGCCGCCGTCCCGGCTGATGTGGAGATCGTTGAGCCCGCAAACCACCGTATCGGGATCGTCCGGATGCACCGCGATGGTGTTGTTGTAAGAGGGTTGGCCCTCGGCGGCGAAATGGTCCCCGCCTATCGCTTGCCAGCGCTCGCCACCATTGCGGCTGCGATAAACGCCCAGCACCTCGCTGCCCACCCGGTTGGACACCAGGGCGTAGATGGTGTCGGGGCGCGAGGCAGCCATGGCCAGGCTGATGCGTCCGGCCTTGTCGCCCGACGGAAGCCCGCCGTGCAGTTGTTTCCATATGCCGTTCTCGCCGCTCCGCCAGATGCCGGTCTGCGCCCCGAACAGTTCAAACCCGGCAAGTAGATAGCCTTCCGGATGCTCCGCCAGCGAATGACACCAGTAATTGCAGTTGGATGGATAGTTCTCGCGCAACCAGGTCTTACCGCCGTCCGGCGAACCGTACAGGCCGGCAGGGTTCTGTTCGTCGTGCGTCACCCCGCCCAGGTATAGCATCGAGGGCGTGAACTTCGAGGGCAGCAATACGCCAATGCGGCGAGGCAGATTGTGGATGTCGGCATTGGCCAGCAACTCCCAATTCCCACCGCCATCGCGACTGATATAGAGGCCGTTGCCCGGGTAGCAATCCGGCGAAATGTTGGCTTCGCCGGTGGCGCAGTAAATCACATTCGGATCTGCCGGGTCGAAAGCCAGCGCGCCAATGTTCGGACTGGCCCAGTCCGGCCAGCAGCTTTTCCAACTCGCGCCGCCATCGGCGGTGCTCCAGACACCGCCCGCCGCCGCTCCAGCCCACAGCCGCTGGGAATCCGTGGGGTGCACGATCAGCGCGGCCACGCGTCCCGCGATGTTGTAGGGACCGGCGCACTCCCACCTCGGCAGTTTGGGATCTAAACAGGATTGCGCGCGCGTT
>JAPKZC010000106.1:11889-15200 GCA_026394025.1 Candidatus Solibacter sp. | reverse complement strand
CCAATCAGAGCCGCGACCGTCAGGGAGCGGTTTCCGCGGGCTGCCCCACATCCTCGTCTTCCTCTTCTGTCTCACGCTCTCTGCCGCCGAGCCGATTGTCCCTGTCACCGCCCTCGCGTTCTCCCCCGACGGCAAGACTCTCGTCTCGGGCGCGTACCAGGAAGTCCGCCTGTGGGACGTCGCGGACGGGAAGCTGGTACGCAAGCTGGGCGGCGTGTCCGGACAGGTCCGCGCCGTGGCGTTCGGCAAGGATGGCCGCACGCTGGCAGTGGCGGCGGGCGTGGCGGGACGCTCCGGCGCCGTTTTGCTGCTCGATCTGGAAACCGGCGCAATCACACCCATTCAGCAGGCCAAGGACGAAATGCTGGCGGTGGCAGTCTCCACCGACGGCAGGTGGCTGGCCACCGGCGGCACGGATTCCACGGTCCGCGTGTGGAACCTGGAGACCCAAGCCGCGCCGTTGGAACTGAAGGGGCACACCGATTGGATCTCCGGCCTCGCCTTTTCACCGGACGGCAGACTGCTGGCATCGAGCAGCGCGGACAAAACGGCGCGTGTCTGGAAGACCGAGACCTGGAAGGAGGCGTTCCAGTTGCCGGCACAAATCACCGAGCCGGTCAGCGGCGTGGCCTTCGCCACCGAAGGCGATCTGCTGGCCTTCGCGGTGGGCGGGCCGGAAGAGCGCTCCGTCCGTGTGTGGCGCACCCAGGGCGCGTTCACCGAAATCGATTCCTCGCGGCCCGGCGCACGCAATCAGGTCAGGCAGACACGGTTGCTGGATACGGGCGCTTGCATGCCGCTCGCCGTGACGTTCGCCAAGGCGCAGCCGCGCTCGCGGATGGTGGTGGGCTGCACCGACAAAACGGTCCGCCTGATGGGCCCGAACGGCAACACCATCGCGACCGCCGCCGGGCACGCCGATTGGGTCTATGCCGAGGCGGCCAGCCCCGATGGATTGCGCCTGGCATCGGGCAGCGGCGACGGAACGGTCAAACTTTGGGGCCCGGCGGGAAGACTCCTGCTGACCCTGGGCGAAGGGACGGCGCAACCATGAAGCGATGGCTCCCGCTGCTGCTCTTGCCGGTCATGCTGGCGCTGATCACCGGCGCGCAGCAGGAATCCGATGCGGCCAAGGCAGCCAAGGAGAAGAAGGCCAAGAAGGACGCGCAGCAGGCCAAGAAGGGTCCGGCCACTCCCCCGCCCCCGCTCGAGCCGGTGCAGCCGGTACTCGGGTGGATCTATCCGGCCGGCGGGCAGCGCGGCGCCACCATCGAAGTGGCCGCATCGGGAACCAGCATCGTGCCCCAGACCGTGCTCGTGACCGGCGGCGGGGTGACCGGCAAACTGGTGGACGGCAGCACGCCGAACAAGGTGAGGCTCTCACTTGCCATCGCCGCCGATGCCGAGCCAGGGATACGCGAACTGCGCATTCTCAACTCGGGCGGAGTATCCAACCGCTTCCGCTTCATGGTGGGTGAATTGCCCGAGATCACCGAGGTGGAGCCGAATTCGGAGAAGAGCGCGCCGCAGAAGATCACCTTCTGGATGGCGACCGCGACTACTTCCGCTTTGCGGCCCAGGCCGGCGTGACGCTGGTGCTCTCGGTGGAAGCGCGCAGTCTGCTGCCCTACATCGCCGACGCGGTGCCGGGATGGTTCGACCCGCAGTTGACGGTGTACGACGCGGCGGGCAAGCAGGTGGCCTTCGCCGACGACAACCGCTACCAGCCGGACCCGGTGATGTTCTTCCGTGCGCCCGCCGACGGCGAATACACGGTGGAACTGCGCGACGTGGTGTATCGTGGGCGCGGAGATTTTGTCTACCGGCTGACCATCGCGGAGCGGCCTTACGTCACGGACGTGTTCCCGCTGGGCGGCCGGCGAGGCAGCGAGGTGGCGGTGGAGTACCGCGGAGTGAATCTGGCGGCGGTGCGCGGGACGGTGAAGGTGCCCGCCGACGCGCGGCGCAGCATCACAGTCAACGGGCTGCCGTTCGGCGCGAGCGACCTGGCCGCGGTGCGCGAGGCGGAACCGAACGACGCGTTCGACCGGGCGCAGCGCATCACGGCGCCGCTGGTAGTGGACGGGCGCATCGAGAAACCGGGCGATGTGGATTACTTCGTCTTCAGCGCGAAGAAAGACGACAAGCTGGTTTTGCAGGTGCAGGCGCGGCGGCTGGGTTCGCCGATGGATTCGGTGCTGACGCTGTACGATGGCAAGCGCAATCAGGTGGCGGAGAACGACGACTGGAACGATCCGCTGGAGGCCCCGCTGGCGCACAACTCCGACTCGCGGATTCTGTACACGTTTCCGGCGGCGGGCGATTACTACCTGCGGCTGCGCGACATACAGGGCAAGGGCGGCGAGGAATACGCGTACCGCCTGGTGCTGGACGCGCCGCATCCGGATTTCACGCTGCGCGTCGCACCGGACAATCCGCGGCTGGGGGTGGGCGATACAGCGGCGATCACGGTGGCGGCGGTTCGGCACGACGAGTTCGCGGGGGAGATCAAACTGGCGGTGGAGAATCTTCCCACGGGGTACGCGGCGAGCGAGGCGCTGATTGCGGCGGGACAGAACGAGGGCCGTTTGACCGTCACGTCGCCGGCGGACGCGGCTCCCGGAGTGCTCTCGCCGGTGATCACCGGGATGGCGGCAATCGGCAAGGACACGGTGATGCGCCAGGCGGAATCGGCGGAATCGCTGATGCAGGCCTTCGCCTACACGCATGTGCTGCCGACGAAGCAGCTCTTCCTGGCGGTGATTCCGGGGACGGCGTATACGCTCGCGAGTTCGGTCGCCGAGGGCAAGGTGCTGGAAGTGAAGCCGGAGAGCGACACGCCGATCGTGGTGAAAGTGCTGCGCAAAAACGGGGTCAGGGCGGGCGTGACGATCACGGCGGTGCGCCTGGCCAACAACACAATTACTACCAAGGGAGTGTTCGTGGCGCCGGAGAAGGACGAAGCGGAGATCGTGCTGACGGTGGCCAAGGACGCGAAGATAGGGCTCCGGCTGGACGTGATTGTCAGCGCGCTGATGCGCGCCAACAATCAGAGCATCGTGCGCTACACGCGGGCGATCCCGGTCATGGTGGTGGCAAAGTAGGGGCGTCGGAAACCATGTGCTTCGTACGGAGCCGCGATGCGCCAATCAGAGCCGCGACCGTTAGGGAGCGGTTCACAGCAAGGCGGCCAGATCTTCCAGCTTCAGGCGGCCGGTATAAATCGCCATGCCGAGGGCGGCATCGATGTTCATGGCGAGCAGCGCCTTGACCTCTTCGAGAGTGGTGATGCCGCCGGCCGCGGTGATCTC
>JAPKZC010000106.1:0-11804 GCA_026394025.1 Candidatus Solibacter sp. | reverse complement strand
CTTTGGAATCGAGCGCGATGGTCAAGCGCTCGCGGCCCACGGCATCGCGCAGCGCGGTGAGAAGTTCCTGGTTGATGCCGGTTTTGGTGAACGCGCTGGTGCCGGCGATCACGCGGTGGGCGCCTTGGGCGAGCAGGGTGCGCGCACGCTGCACGGTGCGCACACCGCCACCGACGCGGCACACGGCTTTCGAGGCCAGCATCCGCACGAGTTCGTCGTTCGATCCGCGGCCCAGGGCGGCATCGAGATCGATCACCTGGATTTCGGGGAACGCGGCGAATTTGCGCAGCATCTCCTCGGGGCTATCGCCTTCCAGCGCCTTCTCGCGGCCCTGGACCAACTGAACCACCTTGCCGTCCATCAGATCTATGCAGGGAACAATCATGCGGTCACCCGAACCGGGATGCCATGTTTGTCGAGTTCTTCTTTCAGTTGATTCACGGTGTAAGTTCCGTAATGAAAGATGGAGGCGGCCAGCGCGGCATCGGCGAGGCCCTCGGTCAGGACGCGGACGAAGTGCTCGGGCTTCCCCGCCCCGCCGCTGGCGATGATGGGAATGTGGGTGGCGCGCGAGACGGCTTGGGTGAGGCCGCAATCGAAACCATCCTGCACGCCATCGGTATCCATGGAGGTGAGTAGGACTTCGCCGGCGCCGAACTGTTCGCCGCGCGCGGCCCAGGCTACGGCGTCGATACCTTCATCGTCGCGCCCGCCGCGGGTGTAGACGTGCCAGCCACCGGGACCGTGGCGGCGGGCGTCGATGGCCAGGACGACGGCCTGGGCGCCGAATTCGTTGCTGAGTTCGGTGATGAGTTCGGGACGGCGCACGCCGGCGGTGTTGACGGTGACTTTGTCGGCGCCGGACATCAGGATGCGGCGCGCGTCCGCCACGGAGCGGATGCCGCCGCCGACGGCCAGCGGGATGAAGACCTGGCGCGCGGTGCGGGCCACGACGTCAGCCATGATTTCGCGGGCGTCGCTAGATGCGGTGATGTCGAGGAACACCAATTCATCGGCGCCATCGCGGTTGTAGCGTTCGGCAAGTTCGACGGGGTCGCCGGCATCGCGCAGGTTGACGAAGTTGACGCCCTTGACGACGCGTCCGCCGGTGACATCGAGACAGGGGATGATGCGTTTGGCTAGCACGGCCAAACCCCTTCAACGCAGAGGCGCGGAGACGCAGAGACAAGCGCAGGGAAGACCATCGAACTCTGTCTTGCCTTTGCCTTTCTCTGCGCTTGTCTCTGCGTCTCTGCGCCTCTGCGTTGAATAGACTTTTCCTTCATGCGAGCTCCAGGAAATTGCGGACGATTTGCAGGCCGACGGCGCCGGATTTTTCGGGGTGGAACTGGACACCGTACACGTTGCCCGATTCGAGGGCGGCGGTGTAACGGAGTTCGTAGGTGCAGGTGGCGCTGGCGCGGTGGTTCTCCGGCACATAATAGCTGTGCGCGAAATAGACGTAAGGGCGGGCATTCAGATCGCGAATGAGCTTCGAGCCGGGGCGCACATCGAGTTCATTCCAGCCCATGTGAGGGACACGCGCTTCGAAGGGGAAGCGGCGCACGATGCCGGGGTAGATGCCGAGGCCGCGGACTTTCGGGGCCTCTTCGCTGGTGTCAAATAACGCCTGCATGCCCAGACAAATGCCGAGAAAGGGTACGCCGGCTTGAATGCGCTGGATGAGGGTTTCGCGTACACACAGAACGTCTAGAGAGCGCATCATCTGGCCGAAATGGCCGACGCCGGGAAGCAGGATTTTGGTGGCGGCGAGCAAACCGGCCGAATCGCGGGCCAGGGTGTACTCGCAGCCGAGTTCACCGAGCGTGTTCTGCACGCTGCGCAGATTGCCGGCGCCGTAATCGAAGATGGCAATCACAGGAGCCCCTTGGTGGAGGGAAGCTGGTCTTTGAGGCGCGCATCCTTGGAACAGGCGAACTTCATGGCGCGCGCGAAGCACTTGAAAATGGCTTCCAGCTTGTGGTGATTGGAGCGGCCGTACAAGACCTTGGCATGCAGGTTGGCGCCGGCGTGATGGACGAAGCCGCCGAAGAAATCCTCGGCAAGCTCGGTTTGCAGATCGCCCACGAGGCGCACCTTGACCAGATCCTTGTAGACCAATGCGGGGCGTCCGCCGAGATCGATGGCGACTACGGCGAGGGTCTCGTCCATGGGGAGGACGAAATAGCCCGCGCGGTTGATGCCCTTGCGATCGCCCAGCGCTTTGGCGAACAACTGGCCGAGCACGATGCCGACGTCTTCCACAGTATGGTGCTGGTCCACATCGAGATCACCCTCGGCCTTCAAGGTGAGATCGAAGCCGCCGTGTTTGGTGAACAGTTCCAGCATATGGTCGAAGAAACGGATGCCGGTGGAAATGTCGTAGCGGCCGCGGCCTTCGATTTTCAGGATGGCGGAGATTTGCGTCTCCTTCGTGTCACGCTGTATGTTGGCGGTTCTCATGCGGCGAAGACCTCTTGCAGGAAATTGATGTCGTCGACGATGGCGAAGGCGCCCTCCGCCTGGAAGAGGAACACCATGTCGATGTAGCGCGGGTTGGAGGGCGCGGCGATGCCGATGAAGGGGACTTGCGCCGCGCGGGCGCAACGGGCGTCATCCACCGTATCGCCGATGTAGTAGACCGTGCGGCCTGGGTTGTCCTCGAGGATGCGCAGGAGACCCTCGGGATGCGGCTTGTGGTTCTCCACCTCGTACATGCCGATGACGGGATGGAAGACCACGCCCGCGGCAAAGCGGTTCAAGGTGAGTTCGGCCTCGGCTTTGGGACGCCCGGTAAAGACGGCGAACTGGAATTCCCGATTGAGCTCTTCCAGCACGCCGGGGCGCGCCACCCACTCTTCGCGGAGGATGAGGCCACCCTCGCCGTTACCGAGGAAGATGGATTGAAAGTAATCCCTGGCGGTTTCAAAGGCGATCTCCCGGCCGGCGGCAGCGATGAGGTGGTGGGTGAGTTTCCAATCGTCGTTCCAGCCGCCCTGGTTCTTATAGTCCTGAATCTGTTCACGAGTCAGGCTGACGCCGGTGAAGTGCTTGACGGTTTGGGCGATGCTCTCGCGGTAGCTTTCGGTGACATCCACCAGAACGCCATCCATGTCGAATACGATCAGAGGTTGATTCATTGGTTCCAGATTTCTTCCAGCGCGGCCAGCAGGCGGCGGGTTTGGGCGCGCGTGCCCACGGTGATGCGGACGCAGCCGGGCGCTTCGTAGGAGCGATCGCGCACCAGTATGGCCTGGCCGCGCAGGCGGTCGCGGACTTCAATGGCGCGTTTGCCGAAATGGCCGAGGACGAAATTGGCCGAACTGGGCACATAGGCGATGCCGAGGCGTTCGAGGCCGACGCAGAGCAGCTCGCGCGCGGCCAGCACTTCGGCGACGTAGTTTTCAATGTAGGCGGTATCGGCAACCGCGGCCTGCGCGGCCATCACGGCGAGCGAATTCACGCTGTACGGCGACTGGGCCTTGTGCAGGTATTGGATGTTGGCCGGGTGGGAGAACAGGCACCCCAGGCGCATGCCCGCCATGCCGAACACCTTGGAGAAAGTTCGGCAGACGAAGAGGTTCGGCACGCGCTCGATTTCGGTGAGGGCGGTGACGCCGGAGAACTCGTAGTAGGCTTCGTCCACCATGACGACGGCCTTCCTGGCGCGCGACAGAATGCGCTCGATGGCGAGCAGGCTGAGGCCTGTCCCAGTGGGGTTGTTGGGATTGGAGAGAATGACGGCGCGGGTTTGGCGCGTGATGGAGTCGAGTACTTCCTGGAGAGGAAACTCCATCGAGGGCTGCGGGTAGGCGACTTCCTTGATTGTGGCGCCGGCGACTTCGGCATAGAAGCGATACATGGCGTAGGCCGGCTTGAGGACGAGCACTTCCTGGCCGTCATCGATGTAAGTATTGATGAAGACCTGAATGGCCTCGTCGGTGCCGTTGGTGAATACGAACTGATCGGGCGAGACGTGGAAGTAACGCGCGATGGCTTGCTTGGCGGCAGTGTACTCGGGGTAGACGGCGAGACCGGCGGCGGAGAGGTTGGCCTTGAGGAACTCGATGACTTTGGGCGAGCAGCCGACGGTGTTCTCGTTGAAATCGAGGCGGAGTCCTGGAGTGCCGGTATTCGAGGGACGCGATTCAACGCAGAGGCGCTGAGAGCGCAGAGGAAGCGCAGAGAAAACGGAAGACAGGCGACGTCGGGAGGCGTTATTCCGCTGGGTGGCGAAGCCTTATGCCACCTCATAATCGCACCTCGACGCTGCGGGCGTGGGCTTCCAGGCCTTCGGCTCGGGCCAGGGTGGTGATGGCGGGGGCCAGTTTGCGAAGGGCCGGCTGAGTCAATTCCTGGACGGAGATTACTTTTAGAAAGTCGGTGACGGAGAGGCCTCCGCGCTGGCGGGCGGCTCCGCTGGTGGGGAGGACGTGATTGGGGCCGGATGCGTAATCGCCGGCGGCTTCGGGACTATAGGGGCCAACGAAGACACTGCCGGCGTGCAGAACGCCGGGTAGGAGCGAGGCGTCGGGAATGCTCAGGTGCTCGGGCGCGAAACGGTTGGAGATCTCCAGGGCTTCTTCGAGCGAGCGGACTAAAACGATGGCCGAGTTTTTGGCAATCGACTTGGAGGCCACCGGGGCGGTGGGCAGGGTACCCAACTGCCGCTCGATTTCACTGGCCACAGCAAGCGCCAGGCGCTTCGAGGTGGTCAGCAGGATAGCCGAAGCATCCACGTCGTGCTCCGCCTGGGCGAGCATATCGCTGGCGTAGAGACGGGCGTCGCCATCGCCGGCAATGATGAGGATCTCCGTGGGACCGGCGATGAAATCGATGCCGACCTCGCCGGCGAGCAATTTCTTGGCGGCGGCGACGTAGATATTGCCGGGGCCGACGATGCGGTCCGCGCGCGGCACGCTGCGGGTGCCAAAAGCGAAGGCGGCGATGGCCTGGGCGCCGCCCATCTGAAATACCTGGTGCACGCCCAAGAGGTCCGCGGTGCCGAAGACCTCGCCGACCGCCTTTGGGCAGGCGATGCAGACGTTGGGCACGCCGGCCACTTGGGCGGGAATGGCCGTCATCATCACCGTGGAGGGCAGCGGATAGCGCCCCGCCGGAATATAGGCCGCCACGGTATGGAGCGGGCGCACGATCTGGCCGAGTTTCAATCCGGGCTTGGTTTGGGCGGTCCACTGGCGCGGCATCTGGCGCGCGGCGTAGGCGCGGATGTTGGCGGCGGCAACCTCCACTGCGGCGCGGAATTGCGGGGACAGCGCCTGGCGGGCGGCGCGTAGTTCGGCCTGCGGCACGCGTACGCTCTTGCGTGCGAGGTGGTCGAACTGGCGCGCGTAATCCATCAGGGCGCGATCGCCGCGTTGACGCACGGCATCCAGAATGGGCCGCACCACGGCCTCGGCTTCAGTGAATCGGGCGGCCTTGCGCGCCAGCAGGCGGCCGACCTGTTTGGTTTCGAGTATGCGGATCACAGGACGATCTTGTTGAGCGGGTATTCCACAATTCCCTCGCCGCCCGCCTGTTTCAGCCGGGGAATGATGTGACGCACGGTGGTCTCATCCAGGATGGTGTTGACCGCCAGCCACTGGTCGTCGCTGAGGTGCGAAATGGTGGGCCGCTTCAGGGCCGGGAGCACGGCGAGCACGGCGGACAGATTGTCCTTGTGGACATTGAGCATGAGACCGACTTTGCCGAGGGCGTTGATGGCCCCATCGAGCAGCATGCGGATATCTTCCAGCTTGCGGCGCTTCCTGGCGTCCTGCCAGGATGCCCTGTTGGCAATCAACTGCGTGTTGGATTCCATCACGGTATCGATGATTTTGAGATTGTTGGCGCGCAGGCTGGAGCCGGTTTCGGTGACCTCGACGATGGCGTCGGCGAGGACGGGCGGCTTGACTTCAGTGGCGCCCCAACTGAATTCCACCTTGGCCGTGACGCCGTGCTTTTCCAGATAGCGCTTGGTGGTGGCGACGAGTTCGGTGGCGATGATCTTGCCGCGCAGATCGTGGTCTTCGACGTAGCGCGCCATTTCCTGGGCGCGGATCAGCATGCACTCGATTTCGGGATCGTCGATGGTGGGGAAATAGGAGCGGCTGGAGGTAGCGATCTGGAATCCGGCGCGGCGGAAAAGATCGATGGTGGCGTTTTCCAGGCTGCCCTTGGGAATGCCTAGCTTGAGTTTCATTATTTGGTTCCGTAGACGGCTTTGGGATCGTAAGTCTGTGGCTCGCTAACCTTCCACTGGCCTGCTTCGAGGCGGCGGAAGAAGCAGCTTTGGTAGCCCTTATGGCAGGCGCCGGGGCCCAACGGCTCCACCTTGACGAGCAGGGCATCGCGGTCGCAATCGGTGGAGATCTCCTTGACCGCGAGGCGGTGGCCGGAACTTTCGCCCTTCAGCCACAGTTTGCGGCGGGAGCGGCTCCAGAAGGTGGCAAAGCCGGTTTCGACGGTCTTGCGGAAGGCCTCTTCATTCATGAAGCCGACCATGAGGACGCGGCCGCTGGCATGATCCTGGATGACGGCGGTGATGATGCCGCCGGACTTTTCGAAATCGAGATTCATTTTGACGCTACTCATTGCAGCAATAAAAAAGCCCGCCGTTTTCGCGGCGGGCGTCCTTTCCGATTCGGATGAAGTGAAAGTTAGGACAGGGCCCGTCGCAGGATGGCATGGATATGATGATGATGCCGCGCGACGCTGACCAGTGTCATAAATCGTAAGTATAGCAGAGTCGGGTTGGCCGGGCGGCGCCGGGTGTCGGGGCTGTCGGAGCACCCGCTGTACCGGCGGGCTCTGGCAAGCTGGGGTGGGGGTTGGGGAGGGCCGCTCCAGGGTGGACAGGCCGGAGACCTGTCCTACTTTGAGGATAGCGGGGCGATTTCGGGAATTCGGAGGTCAATGTCTGTAAGTGTTGGAAATCATGGGGCGAAGATTTTTAGGGTCGGTGTCACTCGGGGTGGCCGCGGAATACATGGCACTGGAAATCGGAGTTGATTGCACCGCACCCGCTCTTGGTACAATCCTTCGATGCGAACTCCCGCAGTTCCGCGATCCATCGTTCCGGCGGCCTTCATCCGCGCCGCGGGCTGCTGCGGGTATGGAGAACTGGTGCCGGCGATTGGCGCCGCACGGCGAGCAGTACCGCCGAAGACAGTGCAGGTTGGGGCGGCGCCGCCATCCGTATGCCATCGAAGCTGAGCCGCCGAACGTTGCTGCGGCGATACCTGCCCGAGAGCATGGGCCCCGGTGTCGCATTCCTCGATTTC
This sequence comes from Candidatus Solibacter sp., assembly GCA_026394025.1. GTDB lineage: Bacteria > Acidobacteriota > Terriglobia > Bryobacterales > Bryobacteraceae > Solibacter. Next base: position 4,521 of record JAPKZC010000106.1, on the reverse strand, counting down.
GACAACGACGGCTGGATGGACATCTTCCTGGTCAACAGCGGCCCGTGCGATTTCTTCCAGCCGGCGCAGGCGCCTAAACATGCCCTGTACCGTAACGATCGCAAGGGCGGCTTCATTGAGGTGAAGGGCAACGCCGGCATCGCTCCGCCCAAGTCCTTCGGCATGGGGGTTGCGGCTGGGGACTACAACAACGACGGGTTCCCTGACCTGTTTATTACCGCCTATGGGGCGAGCACTCTCTATCGCAACAATGGCGACGGGACCTTTACGGACGTGACGCAGAAGTCGGGTATCGCGACGCCGGGGTGGACCACCAGCGCTCTGTGGTTTGACTATGATGGAGACGGCCTGCTGGATCTGTTTGTTTGCAGTTTCGTGGAGTACAACGAGGACTCTCAATCCGGCTGCATCTCGGCGCGGGGCGGCAAACCCGGATATTGCATTCCGCGCATGTTTCGTGCCACGGCCAGTTTCCTCTACCGGAACAATGGCGACGGCACTTTCCGCAATGTCAGCGCCGAAACCGGCATCACGCGACGCCTGGGGAAGGCTCTGGGCGTGGTCGCCACGGACGTCAATGACGACGGACTGCTCGATCTGTTCGTGGCCAACGACACCGTGGAGAATTTCCTGTTCGTGAATCGGGTGGGCAAACGATTCGACGACATCGCTTTCGAAGCGATGGTGGCTTTCAATCGCGATGGCACGGCCAGGAGCGGCATGGGTGTGGACGCGGCCGATATCAATGGAGATGGCCGCCAGGATCTCTTCGTGGCCAATCTGGACCGCGAAATGGGCGCGCTTTACCGAAACACCGGCTTCGGTGTTTTTGACGACCTCTCTTTCAGTTCCGAACTCGGCCTCGCTACCTACTACCTGAGCGGTTGGGGGCTCAAGTTCTTCGACTTCGATAACGACGGCGCCATCGATCTTCTGCTCTCCCACGGCCATCCGGACGACATGGTTTCGGAGTATTCGCCGCGGGTGAAGTATGAGGAACCGTTACTGCTGTTCCAGCAACAGAGCGGCCAGTTTCGGAACATCAGCGCGCGGGCCGGTCCGGTTTTCCAGAGCGCCTTCGCCGCTCGCGGGCTGGCGGCCGGCGATTACAACAATGACGGGCGCGTCGATGCCCTGGTGGGCATCAATGGCGGCGCGCCACTCCTGTTGAAGAACAATGCGGGCATGGGCAATCACTGGATCGGAGTTAAGTTGCGGGGAGTGAAAGCGAACCGCGACGGCGTCGGCGCGAAAATCACCTGGAGCGCGGGAGGCGTGACGCGCTCCCGCCTCAAGACCGCCGGGGGCAGCTACCTCTCGGCACACGACCCCCGCGAGGTTCTCGGCCTGGGTCCGGCCGAGAAGTTGGAGTGGATCGACGTCCAGTGGCCCCAGCCCGCCAACCGCAGGGAGCGCTTCGCCGGATTCGCGGTGGACCGGTACGTCACGCTAACCGAGGGCGAGGGCGAAAAACGTTAGAGCCCCTTGACCCAGATCTTCGGCACACCGAGCACGGTGGCTCGGACAGTCGATTTGAACCCGCCAACGGAAGGCAGGAGAAGATCGTCCAACACCGACATCGATGAGATCAGCGCATTGGATGGGCTCACCCAATCCGAAGCCGCGCCATCGCCCCGTGCCATGCCGACCACATTTCCCCTGCCCTGATAGGTCACGCAGGCGCCGCCGCCCGACGGCAAGGTAACGACCTGACCGCTGGTCACTTCGCCGGTGGTGAAATTGCGAAAGTGGACTGTAGCCTTGATGGTCCCCTCGCTGAGATAAGACGCGCACAGTTCGATGTGCTGGCCTTCGGCAACATACAGCGGCCCAAAAAGCATGCCGGGCGTCAAATTGTCGGCGACCTGCGCGGCAGCCTTCCTCTGGCTGCCAGCCGCGAGGGCAAACAGGCAAACGGCAAGCACACTGTAAACCAAATGCTTGCGAGTGATCGATAGGTTGATAGTCATACACATCCTCCAAGTGAATTCCCGGGAAAACTCCCGGCCCCGTCCGAGGTGCAAGGATTATACAGGAGAAGTCGGGGCCTGCGCAACGCCATCGAAATCCGCCATCGAAATCCGTGTGTCGAAATCCGTGTCCAGCTGATGGTGCGACGAGTTCTCGTCGTGGTAGATCGCCAGATCGCCCCGGTGGAGCACAAAAAGACGTTGTCAGCTGACCTTGACCGATGCAGAAGGCCGGGCGTCAGGCCAACGTGCGTAACAGTTCAGGCCCGCCTCGCCTCACGTTGCAGACCCTCGTGGACGAGCATCTTGAGGAGGGTCTGGTAGCCGATGCCCTTGCGCGTCGCGAGTTCTCGAGCCTTCTCCACGTCAGGGCCGGGCAATCGCAATGCGATCTGAACGCTTGCAACCCGGTTCAATTGCCCGACCAGCCGCGATCCCTTCGCCACTTTCTTTTGAGGCTCCGCCGATTTCTGCTTCAAGAACTCGCGTCCCTGCCGACTGGCCCACCAGTTGGCCTCTTCGTCCTCGTTTGAAAATGCAGGTGGTTGGATTGTCTTCTTCATAGTTCACTCCCCTCGAAGACGCCGCACAAAGTAGTCCCTTTTCTGCCCGGCATCCAAATTTGTAGGCGGTCACGACGCGGATTCGGTCGTCGCGCTCAGTCAAGACGACCGCAAGCAGGCTCGTAAATCAGGATGGGGTCGTTTGACAGTGCTTCTTCCACGTCGCCGCGCTTGATCCGATGAGCACGGATCTTCCGAAGATTGTTGTCGTCCCAGTCGAACACCGCATCTCTATTGTATATGCAAAGCATGACAACGTGTATGTAAGAGGTCGTGCGGCGTTGCCGGAAACTGGATTGAATTGAGCTTCAAGATCGGAAGGAATACCTCTCTTGCCAAAGCGGATTCGTGGCGGCTTGATTTCAGTCCTGCGCCGGAAATGAGATGTCAGCGGGAAGATTCGCGGCGGGCGGCGGCGAAGGCGATCGCGACCAGGCCGAGGGTGGCGGCGGCGTAGAAGACCCAAAGGGCGGCGAGTACCGGCTGGGTGAGCAGGGGCGACTTGAAGGCGGCGAGGCGGGCCAGGAATTCGGCGAAGCTCGCGGTGGCGGGGTAGAAGGCGGCTACGGGGCCACCGGGGCGGTGGGCGACGAAGCCGGTGTAGTAAGGCAGGGCGACCATGTGGAGGGTGTAGAAATCGAACAGGGCGAAGAGAGCCACGCCGGCAGGGGCGACGAAGCGCCGGGCGGGGCGAGGCAAGAGGGCGCGCAGGCCGGCCACACAGAGGGTGACTTCGGCGGCGCCGACGGCGTAGAGATAGCACCCCAGGGATGTCGCGATTCCCCAGACCATAAAGAGCAGGGCGGCGTGATAGAGCTGGCCCAACCAGAAGGTGAGGTAGAAGGCGGCGAGGATGCGAATCGGGATCTTGTTTGGATTAGCGGAGGGGCGCAACGCCAGGCCGAGTAGGGCCATGGCGATCAGCAGGTAGAAGAGGTGGTACATCCAACTGCGCACCGTGAGCGTACTCCAGGCGCCGAGCCAGAGGTGGGAGAACAGAATGGAATCCACGGTGGCGAGCCAGGGGACACGGGTGGCGTGGTGGAGTTGGCCGCCGAGCGTGGCGGTGGGCTGGACGGCGGATTCCCACATGCCCGAGAGCGTGCCGGTGGTGAGGAGATTGTGCACGTACCACCACGCCGCGATGGCGAGCGTGACGAGGGGCACGAGGAGGGCACGCGGGCGGCGGCATTTCCAGAGAAGCAGCAGGGCGACCGGCGGGACGGCGGTGAGGAAGTAGGCTTTGGCGAGGAGTCCGAGGCCGAGGACAACGCCGAGCGCGAGGGCGCGGGGCCGGTTGATTTCCTGCACGGCAAGCCAGAGGAGGAGGGTGAAGAGCACCACGGCGAGGGACTCGTTAGAGACGCGCGCGATGCCGATCAGGAGGCCCGGCATGGCGGCGACGATGGCGGCGCAAGCGCCGGCGGGCGCGTCGTGGCGGAACACGGAGCGGGCGGTAAGGAAGGTGAGCGGGATGACGAGGGACAGGATCGCCATGTTGAACCAGCGGAGCAGCAGGACCTGGGTGGAAAGGTGTGCGTGGCGAGCGGCGAGCAGGACGGGGGTCATGATCCAGGCGGCGAGTGGGGCTTGGAGACCTTCGTAGGCCTTGAGGGCGCCGGTGGAATCCTGGCGCGCCCAGACGGAGGGAATGGCGCGGAACTCCGATTCGCGGCGGGCGCGTTCGGCTGGTGGGAGGCGCCAGAACTCGTCGTAGGTAGCGGAGGGCGGCGGGAGATAGCGGCACTCCCAGGCGACGGGGGCGAGTTGGAGGGAGGCGGCGACGTCGCGTGGAATGGGGCTGTCGCGGGAGACGAGGGGTTCGCCGCGAAAGGCCATGCGCTGGACAACTGCGAAGTGGGACCACTCGTCGTAGCCTTCCCAGAGAGGGAGCGCGGCGCAATAGAAGAATGCGCGGGCGAGGAAACAGAGCCAAATGGCGAAGAGCCAGCGGGGCGCGCGCATTGCTCTAGAATGATAGCGGATAG
>JAPKZC010000344.1:26447-27340 GCA_026394025.1 Candidatus Solibacter sp. | reverse complement strand
ACGCCGAGATCGCCAAATTGGAACCGCTGCGCAAGCGCGCCGATTCACTGGACAAGGAAACCGAGCGCACCCGCACCCGGGCGCTGCTGCTCGACCAGTTCCGCAAGCAGACGCGCACCGATCTCGACGCGCTCAATGAGTTGACGCACCTGCTGGAGCCTCCGGCCTGGAGCAACAGCATCGATCTGGCGCGGGACTCCGTGCGCATCGCGGGCGAGGCGCCGCAGACGGCGCCGCTGTTGAAGATCCTGGACGCATCTTCGTTCTTTGAGAAGACGGAGATTCAGATGTCCGCTCCCCGAGCCAGCGGGGAGACGTTCCAGATTCGCACCAACCGGAGGAGAGGCACATGAGTTTCGGAACGCTCGACCGCAAGACCGCCATCCTCTGGATCTCCGGCGTGGCGGTGATCCTGATTCTCCGTTTCTTCGTGCTGGCCGACCGGTCGCCCGCCGTGGTGGTGGCCTCCGAATCCGTGCCGATGGCGGAGAAGCGCCTGGAGCGGCTGCGCCAGGTTGCGGCCACTGTCCCCGGCAAGGAAGTTCTCCTGAAACAGGCCTCTGGCGAACTGGAGACGCGCGAGAAGGGGATGCTCAAAGCGGAGACCAGCGCGCAGGCGCAAGCCCAGTTGCAGGAACTGCTGCACAAGGTAGGCGCGATCAATGGAATCGACATCCGCGGCCTGGAGGATATGCGCATCAAGCCCTTCGGCAACGATTACGGCGAGGCTTCGGTGACGGTGCGCTTCACCTGCCTGATCGAGCAACTGGTGAACCTGCTGGCGGCGCTGGCCAACGAGCCGGAACTGCTCTCCACCAACCAGATCCAGATCGCCGGCGGCCCCGACAAGAACAAGACCATCCAGGTACGCCTGACTCTCTCGGGTGTGGTGT
>JAPKZC010000344.1:25830-26422 GCA_026394025.1 Candidatus Solibacter sp. | reverse complement strand
CGTTGTGCTGGCGCTGGTCGTGATTTATGGCGGCGTCCAGTTGCGCCAGGAGTACCAGGCCGCCAAGGCGCGCGAAGCGGCACTGCGCGCGGTACGCATTTCACCGGCGCCGGCTCCGCCATTCTTCCCGCTGGCCAACGACGCACCGGTCCTGCCGTCGGGCTATAAGGATGTGGCGATGAAAAACTTGTTTCATCCTTCGCGCGATCCCAACGTGGCGGTGGATCCGCCGCCGGCGCCACCACCGCCGCCGCCCATGCCGGAACTGCCGCGCTTTCACGGGCAGATGAATCTCGGGGATGGACCGATGGCGCTGCTGGTGGAAAAGCCCGGAATGCCGGAGAAAGCGATTAAACCGGGGGAGACCATCGGCCAATTCAAGCTGGTGGACGTCAATACTAATGAGATCACTTTCGCCTGGACGTTGAATGGCGAGCTGGCACGGCGCTCGCTGCGCGAGATGGCCGACAACACAGCGCCGGCGGCCGCGGCGCCGGATGCGCGGTCTTCACAGGCAGCGAGCGCGCCTCCCCCGCCGGTGGTCAAATCCAATATCGGCGCGGGCGAAATTACCGGATTTGGGTTCAAGGAA
>JAPKZC010000344.1:0-25810 GCA_026394025.1 Candidatus Solibacter sp. | reverse complement strand
GCCGAACGACTCGTCGCCGGAAGGGACCATCGATCGCGGGTTCCGCAAGACGATTACAACCACCCCGTTTGGCAAGTCGTGCAAGTGGGATCCGGTGAAGTAGGACGTTTAGAGAGAATCATATGAAACTGTTTTTCGTAATTTTCGTTTCCGCCCTGGCGCTTTCGGCCGCGGACCCTCAGACCCAAAAGAAACAGGCGCCACAGACGCCGAAGGCGGCAGCCAAGGCAGCGCCACAAGCGGCGAATGCCGCCGTTTCGGTGGCCATTCCGGCGGACGCGGTGCAGGGAGCCGACGGCGATTACCGCTATACCGATGCCCAGGGCAAGAAGTGGATTTACCGCAAGACGCCTTTCGGAGTCACGCGCCTGGATGACAGTCCGGAACGCGCTGCCGCGCAAGCGGCGGCCGCCTCTGGCGCCGGTATCAAGGCCACGGAGGATGGCGACAAAGTGCGGTTTGAGCGGCAGGGGCCGTTTGGAGTCTGGAAATGGGAGAAGAAGAAATCGGAGCTGGATGAGACAGAGAAGGCCGCCCTCGAAAACTCGCGAGCCAACAACAATACAGTTTCCAAACAGGACTAATCATGCGCCTCTCGTTCCATCTTCGGTTGATCCTGGCGGCACTCGCCGCTAGCTGCGTGCTTGCGGCACAGGTTGCTCCGTCCCGGATCATTGGGCCGCCGGATCTGGCTGACCCGCCTAAGCCGGCGCAGCCGCAGCCAGCCACCCAGCCGCAAAACGCCCCCCCCACAGGTGCGCCGCGGCTCACCGATTCCGGGGCGTTCATTATGCCCAACGCCTCGCTGACCGAGATGATCGATCTGCTGGCCAAGCGGCTGAAGATCAACTACATCCTGGACCCGGCGGTGCGGGGCACGGTATCCATCTTCACCTACGGGGAAGTCAAGCCGGTGGACTATATGCCACTGCTGGAGACGATTCTACGGGTGAATGGCAGCGCGATGGTGAAGGTAGGGGATATATACCGCATCGTGCCGGTGAACCGCATCAACCAGCTACCGCTCTCGCCGATGGTCAATATCGATCCGAAGACGCTTCCGGACGATGAGCGGATGGTGATGAACCTGATCTTCCTGAAGTACGCCACGGCGGCGGAGATCCAAAACCTGGTGAAGCCGTTTCTGGGGGAAGGCGCGTTTGTCAGCGTGTACGAGCCGGCCAACCTGCTGTTGATCGAAGACAACGCGCGCAGCATGAAGCGCACCATGGACCTGATCGCCTTATTCGACAGCGACCAGTTCGCCGGGCAGCGCGTACGATTGTTCGAAGTGGAGAACAGCCGTCCCAGCGATTTGCAGCACGAGTTAGATCTGGTCTTCAAGGCCTACGCGCTCTCGGATAAGGCGGCTGGTTCGGTGAAATTCATTCCGGTGGACCGCATCAACACGATTATCGCGGTGGCGCCGAACCCGGGGATTTTCACCCAGGTGGAGAATTGGATCGGGAAGCTGGATATCGCGGTGAAGGCTTCGTCGGGTTCGGTCAACACCTACGTCTACCGGCTGAAGTACGCACGCGCGGACACGATCGCGATGGCGATCATGGCGCTCTACAGCGGCAACCCGTTCGCACTGATGGCGCTGGGCCAGATGGCGAGCCAGCAGAACATGGGTGCGGGCAACGGCATGGGGGGCATGATGGGCGGCCAGTTTGGTGGCCAGATGGGTGGCGGGGGCACGTACCAGATGATGGGCGCGATGATGGGTGGGGGGATGGGTTATCCAAGCCTGGGCATGGGAGGTTACGGTTATGGCAACCAGGGCATGGGCATGGGCGGGTATCCTCAGATCCAGCAGGCGTCGCCGCTGGCGGCCGGCGTCAACATCCCGGGAACCGCGAATAGTCCGATCGGACAGACCGGCGAGTACCTGGGTGCTGGAATGGCGGGCGGGCAAGGCAACCAGCGCGTGCCGCACGTGATTCCCAACCCGTTCGACAACACGATTCTGATTCAGGGCACGCCGCAAGAGTACGGGCAGATTCTGGGACTGCTGCGCCAACTGGACATCCCTCCGCGTCAGGTGCTGATCGATGCCAAGATTTATGAAGTGGATTTAAACGGGGCGTTTGCGGCGGGCGTGACAGCCTACCTGGAGAAGAAAAACACAGGCGAGGGGGGCGCGGCCGCGCGCATCCTGAAAGCGGCTACGGGCGCGGGCGGAGTTGCGCTCACCACGGGCGCGCTAGTGCTGCGCAGTCACGAACTGCTGGCCGCGCTGACGGCGTCTGAGACCAAGAGCCATACGCGGGTGATCTCGGCGCCGAGCATCATCGCGACGGATAGTATTCCGGCGTCGCTGAATGTGGGCGAGGACGTGCCGGTGCTGACCGCGCAGGCGGTGGGCGGGGTCCAGCAGGGCGGCAATTCGCTGTTCACCAACACGGTGTCCAACCGCAGTTCGGGTGTCACGCTGAACATCACGGCGCGGATCAACTCGAGCGGTATCGTGACCATGCAGATCAATCAGAACGTGAGTTCGCCGCAGGCGCCGGCGGCATCGAGCAGCATTCAGTCGCCATCGTTCTCGAACCGGTCTTTCCAGACGCAGATCACGGTGCAGGACGGCGACACGGTGGCCATCGGCGGCATCATCCAGGAGAGCAACCTGCAGAGTTCGGCGGGCGTGCCGTTCCTGCACAGGCTACCGGGAATCGGCGCGTTGTTTGGCGCGCAGAGCGTCACCAAGACACGCACGGAACTGGTGGTCTTCCTGACGCCGCGCGTGATTTACGACACCAACCAGATGGTGGAAGCGACGGACGAAATCCGCAGCAGTATGAAGAAGATTCAGAAGATGGTCAAAGACGAATAAGACAGGCCCACTCATCCAGACGGCGCGAGTTGTTCGTAGTCTTCTTTAGAATGGCGAGCGTCTTCATCACGGGGGCCAGCGGCTTCATGGGCCGGCGGCTCGCGGCGGAATTGGCGAAGGGCGGGCACCGCGTCCGCGGACTGGTGCGGCACGGGTCGGAAAAGCGGGTGGCGGCGGGATGCGAGTCTGTCACCGGCGATCCGCTGGATGCCTCCAAATACCAGGAGCTCGTGGCGGGCTTCGATACCCTGGTTCACCTGGTGGGGGTGGCGCATCCCAGCCCGGCGAAGAGGCAGCAGTTCCGCAGCATCGATCTGGCGTCGGCGATTGAGGCGATCTCAGCGGCGACAGCCGGCGGAGTGCGGCATTTGGTTTACGTAAGCGTGGCCCACCCGGCGCCGATCATGCGGGAGTATATTGCAGCCCGCACGGAAGCCGAAGAAGCGATTCGCAAGGCGGGGCTGGACGCCACGATTCTGCGGCCGTGGTACGTGGTGGGTCCGGGGAGGCGATGGCCGCTCGCGATCCTGCCGATTTACTGGCTGCTGGACGCGCTGCCTTCCACGCGCGACTCGGCGCGGCGGCTGGGGCTGGTGACGGTGGAGCAGATGATGGGGAGCATGGTGCGAGCGATCCTGGAGCCACCCAGCGGCGTACGGGTATGGGAGGTTCCGGAGATTCGGCTCACGCGACGGTGACGAGGAGGCGCAGTTCGTCCTCGGTCAGGGTGGAGATGCCGAGGTCCAAGGCTTTGGCGAGTTTGCTCCCGGCATCCTCGCCGACCACGACGTAGCTAGTCTTTTTGCTGACGGCGCTAGAGACTTTGCCGCCTGCCAGCTCGATCAACTGCCTGGCCTCATCGCGGCTCAAGGTGGGCAGGGTTCCGGTGATGACCAGAGTCTTGCCTTGGAGGGGGCCCGCCTTGGGAAGGGTGGAGGCGTAGGTGAACTGGAGGCCGGCGTTGCCCAGGCGGTCGATCAGTTCGCGGTTGCCGGGCTCACTGAAAAACTGCACCACGGCCTCGGCGACCTTGGGTCCGACTTCCTGGGCCAGTTGGAGTTCTTGGAGCGAGGCGTGCTGCACGGCGTCCATGCTGCCGAAGGCCTCGGCGAGGAAGACGGCGGTGCGCTCGCCGACGAAGCGAATGCCGAGGGCGGTGATGACTCGTGGGAGAGGGTTGGCACGGGAGCGATCGATGTTGCGGATCACGTTGCCGGCGCTCTTGGCGCCCATGCGCTCCAGGCTCAGGAGGTCTTCGATTGTCAGGTCATAGAGATCGGCCACGTTGCGCACGATATCGCGATCCACCAGTTGATCGACCAGCGCCTCTCCCATGCCATCGATATTCATGACGCCGCGGGAGGCGAAGTGGAGCAGCGTCTCCTTGAGGCGGGCGGGGCAGTTGGCATTGATGCAGCGGCTGGCGGACTCGCCCGCTTCGCGGACTACCTTGCTGTCGCAGACGGGACAATGGGAGGGCAGATGGAAGACTTCGCGGTAAGAACCTTGGGCGGAGACGCGGACCACTTTGGGGATGACATCGCCGGAGCGTTCGACCACGACTTCGTCACCGATCTGTAGACCGAGGCGCTCAATTTCATCCTCGTTGTGGAGCGTGGCCCGGGAGACGGTGACGCCGCCAACCTCCACGGGTTTGAGCTGGGCAACGGGGGTGAGGGCTCCGGTGCGGCCCACCTGGACCTCAATGGCTTCCACGGTGGTGGTGGCCTGCCGCGCGGGGTACTTGTAGGCGATGGCCCAGCGGGGGGCTTTGGCGGTGAAGCCGAGCTGGCGCTGCTGCTCCACGGAATCCACCTTGACGACGACGCCGTCGATTTCGTACGGCAGTTCTTCGCGCTTGCCTTCCCAGGCATTGCAGAGCGCGAAGACTTCGTCGATGGTGCGGCAGATCTTGCTGTGCGGGTTGACCTTGAAGCCCAGATGGCGCAGTTCCTCGAGCGAGCGCCAATGGCTATCGAAGGCGGGTTGGCCTTCGATGAGCAGGAAGTAGGTGTAGTATTCGAGGCGGCGCTCGGCGGTAAGCCGCGGCTCCAGCAAACGGAGCGAGCCGGCGGCGGCGTTGCGCGGATTGGCGAAGCGGGAAAGGCCCTTTTCGTCGCGGTCGGCGTTGAGGCGTTCGAAGGCGCGGCGGCTCATGACGGTTTCGCCGCGGACTTCGAAGTTGGGGAACGGTCCCTTCACGCGCAGCGGAAGGGACCGGATGGTGCGGGCATTTTCGGTGACGTCTTCGCCGACCGTGCCATCGCCGCGGGTGATGGCCTCGGTGAACTTGCCGTCGCGATAGTGGGCGGCCATGGAGAGGCCGTCCAGCTTGAGTTCGGTGACATAGCGGTATGCGGCGCCGCCGAGGAGATCGCGGACGCGGCGGTCGAACTCGCGGAGTTCGGCTTCGTTGAGGGCGTTCTCCAGGCTGAGCAGGGGGGAGCTATGCAGGACCTTGATGAAGCCCTCGCGCGGTTTTCCGCCGACGCGCTGGGTGGGAGAATCCGGCGTGAGCAGTTCGGGATGCAGGGTTTCCAGGGCCTGGAGCCGGCGCAGGAGCGCGTCGTATTCGGCGTCTGTAATCTCCGGAGCATCGAGAACGTAATACTGGTGTTCGTGGTGGCGGAGCTCTTCGCGGAGCTGCTCTATTTGGACCGCGGGATCTTTCATTGTCCTCTCATCTATACTTTAACCAGGAACCAGGAGTCTCATACCATTACAACCTACAAGAAGACCGTACTGATCTACAACCCCAGAGCGGGCAAGTTCATACGAAGCGGCGGCGCACTGATCCAGCGCACGGTGGAAATTCTCAAACAGGAAGGGCACAGCGTGACGGCGACCCCGACTACGGGGCCGAACATGGCGGGCGCGATGGCGCGCGCGCATATCGCCGGCGGGGCGGACCTGGTGGTGGTGGCGGGCGGCGACGGGACGATCAACGAAGCCGCGGAAGGCATGGTCGGCTCAGACGTGCCGTTGGGGATTCTGCCGGCGGGTACGGCGAACGTGCTGGCGACGGAGATGAGGCTGGGCGGCAATCTGGAGAAGGTGGCGCGCCGTTTGGGCGAACTGCGGCCCAAGCGGATCTCGGTAGGACACGTGACCTGCGATGGGGGTCAGGTATCGCGGCACTTTCTCCTGATGGCGGGGATTGGCCTGGATGCGCACGTGGTTTACAGACTGAATGCGGCGCTGAAAGCAAGGACGGGAAAGTTCGCCTACTGGGTGGCGGGCTGGAGCCTGCTGGGCAGGCGACTGGCCGAGTTTGAGGTAGAGATTGCGGGCGAGCGGCGGAAGTGCTCTTTCGCACTATTGAGCAAGGTGCGGAACTACGGTGGCGATTTCGAGATTGCGCGAAGCGTGACGCTGCTGCACGATCAATTCGAAGTGGTCCTGTTCGAGGGTGGCACGGCGACGCGCTACGTGAAGTACTTTGCCGGGATGGCGCTCAACCGGCTGAGCGGGATGCGCGGGGTGACGGTGGTGCGGGCGGACCAGGTGACGATTTCGGCGGCCGACGGCCGGCGGGCCCACGTGCAGATTGATGGCGAGTTGGGCGGGACACTGCCCGCGCAGATTCGGATCGTACCGGACGCGCTCACGCTGCTGGTGCCGGAAGGGTACGGGGCGTAAGGGCTGCAAAGCGATCAAGGATGCGGGGACCGGAACATCGGATGTTGCCGGAAGGTCGCCCTGCCTAACCGAAGGTCCCTTAAGCACCTACCGGCCCAAAACGCCTCGTCGGTTCCCGGGTATTGCGTGATGACCTGCTGCATTCGTGATTCAGCCAATCGGGTTTTCGCTTCCAGACCGTCACATGGCTTCGCGGGATCATTCCTGGCATTGTTCGCAACAGCGGCATCCGAGCAGATCGAAGTCACCGCCCAATAGCAGTAGCCGGCATTGAGAATCACGCGCCCGGCCGACAAAGTCCGGGGGTACTTCCGCGAGAACTCGTCATAGGTGCGGGCATCCTGTAGGGGAGCACTCGGATCACCTACCCATTCGTCGACGCCATGCAGGAAGTAGACAGCGCCCTCCGGTTCGATAACAGGGGCCGTGCCCATGGATGGAATGAAGCCGGTGAGACCATTGGGCTCCCTGACTCTCCACATTGAATTGCCTTCGCCGGCTGCCTCAAATAGCTCCAGCACATCGAGCGAGGTCGAAGGCGGGAGCATGCGGATCAGTTTGGGCGAGAACGTAAAGGGCACAGGAATGTTCTCGTAGTATCCCTGGGCGTTAGCCCTGGTCCCGGCGAGCACATCGGCTGAATTGACCCATGGGTCTTTGGTCGTCTGGTAGTAGGGCGTCTGAGAACCAAGGGCTGGGATGCGGGCGAGCGGCGCCAGTGGCCTGCTGGCGAGGCCAGCCTGGGTCATGGCCCGCGCCGCCAACAGAACGGCATGATGGAATCCCTGTCCCACCCAGCCGGCCCGTGCCTGGGGCATGAAGTTCTGCTCGGCGATCCGATCAAAAGCGGTCTGTGGAATCAACGGAGTCAATCCTGGACCCGCAGTTATGGCAACCGACTTCTCGCCAACCGAGTACACAATCAGCAATCCGTTGTTGCGGCCTCTTCGGCCGAACCCCGTTGCATTGCAATACTGAGCTGCATACTCGCGCAGGCTGGAGAGCGGCCGGGACGTTTGAATCAGCAGGATCTGAACGGCAACCTTAGCCTTCTCCCAGACTCGATCCGTCAGGACCTGGAGGCTTTGCAGGTCTTCCGTTTTTAGAACGGCAGCGAGATCCAGCGGCTCGGGTCCTTGAAGGCTACCCCAAAGTTCTCGACTGGGTCCGGGGAAGTTGTCTGAAACCAGAGTGGCGCCAGCGACCCGTTGATCATCGAGGTCTCCCTTCGCCGAGTTGTAGAATCGGATGACTCTCTCAGAGCCGGAGGGTGAAGCGAGCAGTTTCTCAATCGGCCGCGTGTGGGAGTCGTAAGACCCGGTTCCAGACCACAAGTGGAAATGCAGGTGAGATCGAATCCCGGTCTCCGACCCCATTGAACTACCGCCGCTGTATGCGATGACTTGTCCTCTCCGCACCCGGCCCGACACTTTTTCTATCTTGCTCAGATGAAGAAAGACGGAATAGCAACCCACTGCCGATGAGCTTGGAATCTCATGGGCGATCACCATTTGCCTTCCCCCCATGCCGTCCGTGGTGTTTTTGACCCAGTGCACCACCCCGTCAGCCGGCGAAAAGACGGGAGTTCCGGAGGGGACCGCCACGTCGATTGCATAGGTGTTCTCCCAGGTCTTGTGGTCGAAGTGAGAAGTTTTCCCTCGATGTCCCTGGCTGATCACGGCGGCGCCCAGCCAAGGCGCCCACAACTCAACCTGGGGCAGCTCGGCTTGCTTGGGTGAGGTAATAGATGCGGCTGATTGCGGCGGCGCCTTGTCTAGCGACGGCCGAACGGCGGGAACCGGCGACCGGCGACTCAGCGACTCGGCCTTCAGAATCATCTGAGCAAAACCCCGCCGACATTCCGCGGAGGCATCGGCGCGGAGGGAACCGGCCACTTGCCTCAAATCCTTGGCAAACTCGGCATAAAAGTCGGGGAACTGCGTGCTGATGTCCTTGGTCGCGCCAGTTACCGGGTCGAAGCGGCCCACAACCGGCCACTGGCGCTGGCCCGCTCGCCCCGCGTTGCAGCCGTCGTTCCAGGGCGGCAAAGGCTCGTCCATAACTACCTCGGATTGACCGTCACCATCGACATCCCGAATTGTGCCTGGAACCGCGGCAATGATAAACTTCCCTGCCCTTGGGAGAATAAGGTAAGGGCAGTAAGTCCTCTCGTAGGCGAATACCAAGTAGAGAGCGGGATAACCACTCAGGCGATGCGCCTTGACAGTAAGATACGCGTATTCAGGCGGTTGGATCGTGCGATCGAAACGCAGACCCTTGCCGGTGAAGTAGGACACGACATACGAGTTTGTCGAGCCCCCGGGGCTTACATCGAAATGGGCCCCCAGCGGATCACCTATCAGATTCGCGGGAAGAGATCCGACGAGCCGTTCCGCTTGAAGTGAAGCCGCAGAACACGGATCATCCGCAAAGGACAAAGTTGCCGACCCTGACAGTAAGGCGCTCCACAAGACGAAACACCGGATGGAACAACAGACGACAGGAATCCAAGACCTCTTCGAAACAGCCCTGGATTTCGCGAAGAGTGCCGCCAGTAGACTCAACGGGATGGGGGGGCACGTCGTCCTAAGAGGAACTCTAAGGGAACACCTTGAATTCCTGTGACGAGTCATTTGTGGTGCCACCAGATGCGGAGTTTCGTTATGATGTACCACGCGATGCCAATGACGAGAAGGATGACCGCGACTGGATTCCGGGAGGGATCCGGATCACGTCCCTGGACTACAGGTATGACATACCAGATCAGTCCGATCCAAAACGCAAGCGCGGAGACGATCATATGGACCTTCAGCCGCTTGCTGGTTAGCTGAATTGTGGATAACGGTGTCCCAGCACCTTGCGCTGCGACGGGTGCCCCACACCTTGGGCAAGAGGCAGCGAAGGTAGACACTTCGTTGCCGCACTCCTGACAATTACTGAGAGCCATTGTTGATTCCTAGCACCTTGACGGAATTTCCAGTTAGGACTTTCAGGTCTTAATCAGTCTACACCCGGCAACGGTACTACCGCCACAGCACAGGCCGCATAGGGTGTGTTGTGGCCTCAGACGCCCCAGCAGTAGTCTTCGACGGCCTTTTCGATGGTGTCGTCTTTTTCGGTGAGGCGCATCAATTCGAGGCGGATGGCGTCCACCAGGGCTTTCCAACTGGCCTCGATGACGTTTTCGCTGACGCCCACGGTGCTCCAACTGCGGCGGTGGTCGCTCCATTCGATGAGGACGCGGACATTGGCGGCGGTACCTTTGTGGGAGTCGAGGACGCGGACTTTGTAGTCGGTCAGGCGGACATCGGCGATTTGCGGATAGAGCCTGGAAAGGCACTTGCGCAGGCAGACGTGGAGGGCGTCGAAGGGGCCGTGTCCGGATTCCGTGGCAGTATGGATATCGTCCTGGGTTTTGACCGTGACGGTGGCGGTGGAAGTTGAGGTGCTGGCAGCGGCACGGGTAGAGACTTCGTAGCTTTCGATGTCGAAGAAGTGGGTGCCGGGGCGGAGGGCTTCACGAACCAGCAACTCGAAGGTGCCTTCGGCGGCCTCGAGTTCGTAGCCTTCGTACTCCATCTGCTTGATACGCTCCAGGAGTTCGCGGCGGGTGTTTTCCTCGAGGCGGTCGGCGAGGCCGTGCTGCTTGAGCTTGTAGATGATGTTGCCGCGTCCGGAGAGGTCGCTGACGAGGACGCGCTGGCGGTTGCCAACTAGTTCCGGCTTGATGTGTTCGTAGGTGGCGGAATCCTTAAGGACCGCGCTGACATGGACGCCGCCCTTGTGGGCGAAAGCGCTTTTGCCAACGAAGGGCTGGTCGTTGCGCAGCGGAAGGTTGGCCAGTTCGGCGATGAAGCGGCAGACGCCGGCCAGACCGGCGAGTTTTTCGGGGCCGATGGTGGTGTGGTGGAGCTTGAGTTCGAGGTTGGCGATAACGCTGGCCAGGTTGGCGTTGCCGCAGCGCTCGCCGTAGCCGTTCATACAGCCCTGGACATGTGTGGCGCCAGCCTCAATAGCGGCCAAGGTGTTGCCGACGGCGAGATCGCCATCGTTGTGCACGTGGATGCCGATGACGCCCCCGAAGCGGCGGCGGACCTCAGCGATGACTTCGACGAGGCGCGGCGTAACCGTGCCACCGTTGGTATCGCAGAGGCAGAGGACATCGGCGCCGGCCTGATGGGCGGCCTCCAGGGTGCGGAGGGCGTAATCGGGGTTGGCGATGTAGCCGTCGAAGAAATGCTCGGCGTCGTAGACCACCTCTTTGCCGTGGTCCTTGATATAGCGGACGGTATCGGAGATGAGGACGAGGTTTTGGTCGTTGGTGATGCCGAGGGCGCGTTTGACGTGGAGATCCCAGGACTTGCCGAAGATGGAGACGACGGGGGTACCGGCCTCGACAAGGGCACGGACGTTACGGTCCTCGTGGACGGGGTTCTTGGCGAAGCGGGTGCTACCGAACGCAGTGAGCCTGGCGTGGCGCAGGGTGAGTTCGGTAGCGCGCTTGAAGAATTCCTGGTCTTTGGGGTTGCTGCCGGGCCAGCCGCCCTCAATATAATCGATACCGAGCTCATCGAGTTTCTGGGTAATGATGAGCTTGTCGTCCACGGAAAAAGAGATGGACTCGCCTTGCGTGCCATCCCGGAGAGTGGTGTCGAAGGTAAAGATCTTCATAGGCTTGAGGGCGGCTGGTGGTTTAGGCAACAGGAACGCCAACTTCCTTTTTCTTTTTGAGGAAGGGCATCATATCACGGAGGCTCTTGCCGACGGTTTCGAGCTGGTCGGTTTGGGCGGCTTTGCGCATAGCGAGGAAATTGTGGCGGCCGGATTTGTTCTCTTCGATCCACTGTTTGGCGAATTCGCCGGACTGGATTTCGGCGAGGATTTTCTTCATTTCAGCGCGTGTCTGAGCGTTAACGATGCGCGGGCCACGGGTGTAGTCGCCGTATTCGGCGGTATCGCTGACGCTGTAGCGCATATAGCTGAGGCCGCCTTCTTGAATGAGGTCCACGATGAGCTTGAGCTCGTGGAGGCACTCGAAGTAGGCGATCTCGGGGGCGTAGCCGGCTTCGACCAGAGTCTCGAAACTTGCGCGGATGAGTTCGGCCGTGCCGCCACAGAGGACGGCCTGCTCGCCGAAGAGGTCACTTTCGGTCTCTTCGCGGAAGCTGGTGTCAATGACGCCGGCCTTGAGGCAGCCGAGGGCGAGGGCATAGGCGAGGGCGCGTTCCAGTGCCTGACCGGTGGCGTTCTGGTGGACGGCGACGAGGGCGGGGACGCCGACGCCTTCGGTGTAGAGCTCACGGACGCGGTGGCCTGGGGCCTTGGGCGCGATCATGGTGACATCGATATCGGCGGGAGGAGTGATCTGGCCGAAATGGATGTTGAAGCCGTGGGCGAACATAAGGGTCTTTCCGGCAGTCATATGGGGGCCGATCTCAGAGTTATAGAGAGCTGCCTGGATATGATCCGGAACGAGGATCATGACGACATCCGCCGCTTTTGCGGCCCCGGCCGCAGTGAGCACCTTGAGGCCGGCGGCTTCAGCCTTGGCGATGCTGTTGGGGCTGGACTCGGCGACGACGACGTTGACGCCGGAATCGCGGAGGTTGAGGGCGTGGGCGTGGCCTTGGCTGCCGTAGCCGATGATGGCGACCGTGCGGCCGGAGAGGTAATCGAGGTTTCCGTCTTTTTCGTAGTAACGATTTGGCATAGGGGCTCCAGACTTATTTTTGTAAAGGAGTGGGATGGCCCTGCCCCACGGTGGAAACGGGGGGTTGAAGGCGCAGTTTCTTGGCATCCAGGGCGATGGCGAGGGCGCCCGAGCGGGCTACCTCTACTTCGCCGTAGGCGCTCATGACATCGACGAATTCGCCGAGCTTTTCAGGGTCGCCGGTGACTTCGATGGCGAAGCCTTCGACGCCGGAATCGACCACGCGTCCGCCGAAGATTTCGGCTTCTTTGAGGACAGCGGTGCGGCTTTCCTGGGGCGTGCGAATGCGCAGCAGGACCAGTTCCCGGACGACGGCGGGGCCTTCGGTGAGGTCGTTGGCCTGGAGCACGTTGATGAGCTTGTTCATCTGCTTGATGACCTGGGCGCGCTGGAGGGAATCCACGTCGACCACGATGGTCATGCGGGAGAGGTCGGGGTCGAGCGTGCGCGCGACGGTGAGGCTTTCAATGTTGTAGCCGCGCTGGGCGAGCAGGCCGGTGACCCGCATGAGGGCGCCGGGCTTGTTTTCGAGCACTAAAGAGATAATCTGTAACATAAAGGATCCTATGTAGAACCGGGACAGGCCGGGAGGCCTGTCCTACTTTCCGGGGACGGCGACGGGTTGGGGCGGGCCGAGCACCATTTCATTCAGGGCACCGCCGGCGGGCACCATGGGGTACACGCACTCAAAGGGAGTGACCTTGACATTAAGCAGGTAAGGGCCGGGCTCTTTGACCGCCTCTTCGAGCGCGGCTGCGAGTTCCCAGGGTTTCTCGACGGTGCGGCCTTTGAAGCCGTAGGCGGCGGCGAGTTTCTCGGCGTCGGGGAAGGCGTCGAGTTGGACGGAACTGAGGCGGTCGTTGTAGAAGAGGGTCTGCCACTGGCGGACCATACCGAGATGGCCGTTGTTCATGACGATGATCTTGATGGGCAGGCCGTTGCTCGCGACGGTGGAGAGTTCCGGGATGGACATCTGGAAACCGCCATCGCCGCAGATGCAGAAGACGAGCTTCTCGGGGTGGGCGAACTGGGCGCCGATGGCGGAAGGAAGTCCGAAGCCCATGGAACCGAGCCCGCCGGAGTTGATCCAGAGACGGGGTTGGTTGAAGCGGCAGAGCTGGGCGGCCCACATCTGGTGCTGGCCGACGTCGCTGGTGATGATGGCGTCGCCGCCGGAGAGGCGGTCGATTTCGGCCATGAGGTGCTGGGGTTTGATTTCGGTATCGCTGGTGGGCGTGTCGTAGGGATGCTCGTCCTTCCAGGCGCGGATCTGATGCCACCAGGCGCGGCGGGCGGCGCTGCGCGTGGCATCGGGTTGGGCGGGAGATTCCACGAGGAGTTTGGTGAGTTTGACGAGGACACGTTTGACGTCGCCGACGATGGGCACTTCTGGGGTGCGGATCTTGCCGACTTCGGCGGGGTCGATATCGACGTGGATGACTTTGGCGTGCGGGGCGAAGGCGGCGAGGCGTCCGGTGACACGGTCGTCAAAGCGAACGCCGAGGGCAATGAGGAGGTCCGCATTTGTCATCGCCATATTGGCGGCGTAGCCGCCGTGCATGCCGGGCATGGAGACGAAGTTGGGGTGACTGCTGGGCAGGGCGCCGAGGCCCATCAGGGTATTGACGGCGGGGGCGTCGGTGACCTGGACGAACTCGCGGAGTTCGGCGGAGGCATTGGCGGCGACGATGCCACCACCGGCATAGACGAGTGGCCGCTCGGACTCCTGGATAAGTTGGGCGGCGCGGCGGATCTGGCCGGTGTGTCCTTCGGTGAAGACCTTGTACCCGGGAAGGTGGATGGAAGTGACGGGCTGGTAGTGGCCCTGCGCCTGGAGAACGTCCTTAGTGATATCGACGAGGACGGGGCCGGGGCGTCCGGTAGCGGCGATATAAAAGGCCTCGTGGATGATCTGGGCGAGTTCGTCAAGCTTCTTGACGAGGTAGTTGTGCTTGGTGCAAGGACGGGTGATGCCGAAGGTATCGGCTTCCTGGAAGGCGTCGCTGCCGATGAGTTTGCTGGTGACCTGTCCGGTGATGGCGACGATGGGGATGGAATCCATCATGGCATCGACGAGGCCGGTGGTAAGGTTGGTGGCACCGGGGCCGGAAGTGGCACAGCAGACACCGACCTTGCCAGTGGCGCGGGCGTAGCCCTCGGCGGCGAAGGCTGCATTCTCCTCATGGCGGACGAGGACGTGACGTATCTGGTGGTCGTAGAGGACATCGTAGAAGGGGAGGGTGACGCCGCCGGGGTAGCCGAACATGCAATCGACGCCCTCGCGGGCCAGGCATTCGGCGAGCATTCTCGCGCCGCTCATCAAGTTTGACATAAGGTGCACCTCAGAAAGAAAGTCATTGGAAAACAAAAAAAGGCCATCAGCCGGTTTGACTTCTCCCCGCTGATAGCCTTTTGGAACTGGGTTCCGGCAGGCCTAAGCGGGGCCGGGTACGATGACCAGGATGCAAATAATAATTCCTACAGGAATACCGTAGGCGGTGGGGAGTAGGGTCCGGGATGTGAATCCGTTGAGCATCGAGGATTGAAATTCGAGTTTAGCTTACAAGTTTGATAAATGCAAGTGGCGTTCGCTATTGATAATACTTATACCGACATTTACGGGCGCGAGGCAGACCCTCCGCGATGGGGTAGTATGCAGAACGAAGCCAATCCCATTTCCGGACAGTCGCGTAAAATGGTTCCCATCTCCATGATGCACTACGAGGAGCACGAAAGGGCTGTTTGACGGTAGACTACTGCAATCGGAGGAGATAAATATTGTGGAAGTTGCGGTGACGGTTCGCCGTAGAGACGCAGAGACCGCTGAGATCAGCGCATGGCAAACAAGGTGAAGATGCGTGGAACACTCTGCCTGAAGTTGCGGGGGTAGGATATAGAGTGTCTATGAGAATGACGCGGCGGATGTTTGTGGGGGCACTTGGAGTAGTACCAGCTCTGGCTAAAGATGTGGCGCCGATCCGGAGCGTCGAGGTGTTTCCGGTCAACTATCCGGTGACAGCGTATTTCAAGTTCTTTCCCAAGCCTGAGCGACCCGCGGTGTTCGTCAAGGTGACTTGCGAGGATGGGGCCTTTGGCTGGGGACAGAGCGTGCCGATACAGACATGGAGCTACGAGACTCTGGAGTCGGTTACCTCTGCGCTGCGCAGCTATCTGGGTCCGGCGTTGATCGGCAAGAGCCCGGCGGATATCGAAGGGGCGCACCGTATTCTGAATAAGACCATCGCGGCATCTTTTTCGACGGGGATGCCGATCGCAAAGGCGGGGCTGGATCTGGCGCTGCACGATCTGGCGGGGAAGTTCGCGGGCAAGAGCGTCACCGAGTTGTGGGGGCGCAAGCCGCTGGAGCGCATTCCGCTGAGTTGGACGGTGAACGTGAAGGGGATGGAGGAAATCGAACCGCTGATGGCGGAGGGGCGCAGGCGCGGCTATCGGAACTTCAATATCAAGGTGGCGCCCGACCCAAAGTTCGACCTCGCCATGGCCAAAGAAGTACGGCGACTGGCACCCGATGGCTTTCTGTGGGCCGATGGCAATGGTGGCTATGACACCGACACGGCACTGACGGCGGCGCCCAAGCTGCGGGAGGCGGGGGTAGACGTTCTAGAGCAGCCGGTGGCGCCGAACAATCTGAGCGGGCTGGCTGCATTGAAGAAGCAAGGGGCGCTACCGATCATTCTGGATGAAGGCGTGGTTTCGGTGATTGATCTGGAAGAGTTTCACAAGCTGAAGCTGTTGGATGGGGTGGCGATGAAAGCGGCGAGGACGGCGGGTCTGTTCGACGCGCGGCGGCAAGTTACCTACCTGGAGCGCAACAAGCTGATGTTCCTGGGCAGCGGTCTGACCGACCCAGACGTGTCGCTGGCGGCGGCGCTGCTGCTTTTCGGGGCGTACGGGCTGAAGTATCCGGCGGCGTTGAACGGGCCGCAGTTTCTGGCGGGGTCGTTTCTGAAACACCCGTTCGAAGTGGAGGGCGGAGCGTTGCGCGTGCCAACGGGCGGGGGACTCGGGGTGGAAGTGGATGAGGGAAAGGTACGCGATGCATCGCACGGTTAGTATCTTGCTGCTGGCACTGCCGGCTTTCGGGCAGTCGCCGTTTTCATGGAAGGATCCAGGTGGAGGGCGAGTTGAGCTCAGCGAGGGCGGCAAGCCGACACTGGTCTACAACTACGGGCCACAGTGGAAGCAGGGTGCGCCGGAGGACCGGCGCCGATGCTGCTATATTTTCCCGGTGTACACGCCGGCGGGGGTGTCCATGCTGGACGATTTCCCGCAGGACCACTGGCATCACCGCGGGCTGTTCTGGAGTTGGCCGGTAGTGGAAGTGGGGGGCAAGAAGTACGACATCTGGATGACGTTTACGGCGAAGCATCGTTCCGAGAAGCCGCCGGTGACGAGCGGCGGTACACTGCGGGCGGAGAACTTCTGGGAAGCCGGCGGTAAGGACATCGTGAAAGAAGATCTGCGTCTCACGGTGTTGCCGGTGCGGGCGAACGTGCGCGAGATAGACGTGGAACTTACGTGGGAGGCGCTGGGCGCGCCGGTGACGTTGCGGGGGTCGGCGGAAGCGGGCAAGAGCTACGGCGGATTGAGCGCACGATTCGCGGCGCGGGAAGGTACGACGCTACGGGCGGACGGAGAGGTACTTAAGAAAGACGAAGACCTGACCGCTGCGGATCACGCCGGATGCCAGGAATCCAGGTGCTCCATACCAGTGGTGCTTGCGCGCATATGGCTTTGTGGGGGCTTCGTTCCCGGGGCGCACGGCGACGGTGGAGGGACATACGCTCGAACCCGGCAAGCCGCTGACCCTGAAGTTCCGGGTGCAGGTAAGGGATGTGATGTAGGAGAGTCCGAGCGTCGCTCGGATGCACAAGGCGGAGCCTTATGCCACCTAATTCCAGCGGACTAATTCCTGCTTTTCGGTTTTGGTCTCGTCGAATTCGATGCCGTAGCCAGGGCCTGAGGGCAGGGCGAAGTGGGCTTGGGTGGGGACCGGCGGATTCTTCTCGAAGTGGTAGTAGGATCTCATTTTGAGGATGAGGTACTCCGCCAGAGGACAAACCGCAGGGGACTGGCTGGCGATCAGGTGCAGGGCCGCATGCATGCTGTGTCCGTGGGGAATTACGGGGACATCGAAGAGTGAAGCGATAGTGCAAATCTTCAGCAATTCGGTAGTACCGCCACACCATTCGGGGTCGCACTGGACGACGCTGAGCGCGCCGGCTTTCAGGTAATCATAGATCTCCCAGCGGCCCTGTATGTGCTCGCCCGATGCCACGGGGATGGAGGTGCCTTTGCGTAGCTGGGCGAAGGCATCGATCTTTTCGGCTTGGGTGGCTTCCTCGATCCAGCGCGGACGGTAGCGTTCCACGCGCTTCGCCCACTCGAGCGTATAGGTGAGGTCCCAACCGCTGTAGACGTCGAACATGAGTTCGGTATCTTCGCCGACGGCTTCGCGGAGGATGCGTACGATGTCGACGTTCTTCCGCAAGCCTTCGGGTCCGTCCCCGGGACCGTAGGCGAGGAACCACTTCTGATAGCGGTAGCCATAGCTCTTTAATTCCTCAGCTCGAAGCTGCGCCCTTTTGGGTTCGAGCGAGTAGCCGAGGCAGCTTGCATAGGCTTCGATGGACTGGCGGGTGGGTCCGCCGAGGAGACGGTAGACCGGCGTCTTGAAAAAGCGTCCACGGAGGTCCCAAAGAGCTTCCACGGCGGAGATGGCCATGAGGTAGGCACCCCGCCGGGCGTGGCGATTGGAGCGGTAGAGTTGGTCCCAGAGTTTCTCCTGCGCAAGGGCATCCTTCTTGAGGAGGAATGGGCGCAGTTGTTCGTCGACGACGATGGCTGCCTCCTTGTCGATGGGCCCGTAGAGGCCATCGGGGCCGTCATCGGTTTTGATCTTCAGGTAGAAGGCGGACACCGGCGCGTTTTGAATGGCGCGCTGGCCGTCGGAATAGGGCTTCGGCCGCAGTTCATCGTAGATGTGCAGGGGGTTGGCCTGGTACTGCTGCTCGACGCCGCGGGTGGCGTCACGATGGCCGTGGAGTTGCCAGATTTCGACAGCGGAGATGGCAAGAGGTTTGGATTGCCCGAACGCGGACAGCGCGGGGAGCGTGGCGAGAGAGCGGCGCCGGGTCTGGCGGTGGCTGGTCATGGAATCTGATTTTAGACCCTAGCACTGAGACATGCGAGGGCCGTTATCCATGATTTTTTCGAAGCAGCGGGCAATGTGTTCCCAGGAGAAGGTGGCGTTCACCATCTGCCAAGCCGCCTGGGATACGCGGGCACGGATTGCCGGACTGGCGAGTAGTTCGAGGCAGTGGGCTGCGAAGTGCTCCGGGGTATCGCCGATGCGGATGTCCTGCGGGGGATGGACGGACAGGCCCTCGGCGCCGATGGTGGTGGAGACCACTGGGATTTGGGCTGCCATGGCTTCGTAGATCTTGAGGCGAGTGCCGCCGCCGATGCGCAGGGGGACGATAGAGACGGCGGAACTCCAAAGATAGGGACGTATGTCGGCAACGGTCCCCGTGACGAGGATTCCCGGGTCTCCGGCGGCGAGTTGGGTGATCTGGGGCGGCGGTGTGCGGCCGACGATGGCGAGGGTGGCTGAGGGCCGTTCCTTGCGAATTAAGGGGAGGATCTCGCGGACGAAAAAAAGCACGCCATCGACGTTGGGGAGCCAGTCCATGGAGCCGACGAAGACGAGGTCGGTAGTCGCAGCGGGGCAAGGCTTGGGGGGCAGGAAGTATTCGATGTTTACGCCGGTGGGGATTTCGGTAACGCGGGTGACACCGAAGAGGCGGCGCATTTCATCGGCGTCGGTTTGGGAAACGGCTACGATGTGTCCGGAGGCCTGGCTGACGCGGCGCTCGTAGCGGTACATACGATCAGCCTGGAGTTTGAAGTAGGCGCGGCGCAGGGGGTCGGCGGCATGCTCGACGTGGCGGCGCCAGATTACGGTTTCGACATTGTGCTGGAAAAAGATGGCATGGGGAAGATCGGGGAAGTAGTTGGTGGGCGCGAGGTGATCGACAACCGCGCAATCGAAGCGCTCTTTGCGGATGAGGTCTTCGAGGAAGGTCCGCATGCCGGGCGGATTGAAGCGTTCGACGGCAACGGGAGTGGGAGAGAAGAGGCCGCGGACCAGTTCGACATAGAACGCGAGGCTGGACTTGGAAGGAACGTGGTAGGGGAAGGGGTAGGACTTGTGCGAGTACTCGTGGGCGCGGGCGGGGCCCTCGGGTTGGGCTGGATTTTCTATGGCCACGTAGTGGATTTCATGCCAGCGATGCAGATGTCGCAGCATCTCCAAAGTGCGGATCTGTCCGCCCTTGGTAGTGGGGTGCATGAAATTGGAATTGACCCACAGGGTCTTCATAGGACTGGACGGGTGGTGGCCATGAGACCGTCCCATCGCTCTTCGCGTTTGCCGGTAAGGAAGATATCGCCCCACAACTGGAGAGTCAGCAGGCGCCAGATGCGATCGGTGGCGTCTTCACGTCCGGAGAGCTGGAGATGCAGCAGGTTGTCGAGCGCGGCGGGGTCCATGTAGGAAGCCAGCAGCCCGTCCCTGGCGCGCATGAGTTGGAAGAGTTGGCCGGCGCGCGGATCGCGCAGCCACTGGCGGAGCGGAGTGGGAAACCCCATCTTCTTACGGTAGATGATTTCGTGAGGGACGAGGCCTTCGATGGCCTTCTTGACGATGTACTTACCTTCGCCGTTGCGCAGTTTCATGTGCTGCGGGACGCGCGTGGAGAATTCGACGAACTCGTGATCGAGGAAGGGGACGCGGCTCTCAATGCTAGTGGCCATGCTCATCTGGTCCTGTTTCATGAGGAGTTCGATGAGGTAAGTTTTCTGGTCGGCGAAGAGGAGGCGGGGAAGGGCGTCGAGATCGGGTTTGGAATCCCAGTAGTTGCGGAAAGCGGCGTAGGGAGAGGCGGCCGGCAGGTTTTGGAATAGCGCGCGCTGTTGGGCGGCAGAGAAAGCGCTGTAGAAATTGTCCAGGTAAAGGGATTCCAAGTCCTCGCCGCGGCCTACGAACGTGTGCTGAAGTTTGCGGCGGAGGGTGGACGAGAGAAGGGGCGTGGAGGCGACCCGGTTGCGAATCGCGGTACGGACGGCGCCGGGGAGGAGACGGTAGACGCGCAGCCAGCGCTGGTTCATTGCATAGAAACGGTAGCGGGCATAACCGCCGAACATTTCGTCGCTGCCCTCGCCGGTGAGTACCACGGTGACGTGTTCCCTGGCCAATTTGGACACGAAGTAGAGAGAGACGCTGGAGGGCCAGGCGATGGGCTCATCTTCGTGCCAGATGAGGCGCGGCAGCGCGTTGAAGAAACCCTCCATGCCGACGACGACTTCGGTGTGTTCGGTACCGAGTGTTTTTGAGACGTGGCGGGCGTAAGAGAGTTCGCTGAATTCGGTTTCCTGGTAGCCTACGGCGAAGGTCTTGACCGGTCCTTCGAAGTTGCGCTTCATGAGAGCGGCGATGGCTGAAGAATCGACGCCGCCCGAGAGGAACATGCCCAGAGGAACGTCGCTCATGAGGCGCATGCAGACGGTCTGCTCGAGGCGTTCGCGACATTCGGAGATCCAGGAGGAGTCACCGCGGGTCTCGGGTTGGGGATCTGGAATCTCCCAGTATTGGCGGATCTGGAGCTGCGGAGAAGGGGTGGAGATGTCGAGCGTGAGGTGGTGGCCGGGCATCAGCTTGCGGATGCCGCGGAAGAGGGTGCGGTCATCGGAGGCGTATCCAAAGGCGAGATATTCGGGAAGGAGCGACTCCTCGAGTTGGGGAGAAATGGAGGGGTGCTCGAGGAGCGCTTTGATTTCACTGGCGAAGGCGAACGTTCGTCCATCTTGCCAAGGCGATCGCGGGCGCAGAAGAGTCTGCGGGAGTTCATATCCCAGATGGCAAAGGCGAACATGCCACGGAGGCGCAGGACGCAATCGGGACCGTATTGCTCATAGGCGTGGAGAATGGTTTCCGTGTCGGAGCGGTTGGCGTAGCGGTGACCGGCCTGGACGAGGGCGGGGCGGAGGTCGGCGTGATTGAAGATTTCGCCGTTGAAGACGATGAAATGGGAGCCGTCCTCATTGGCCATGGGTTGGTGGCCGCCAGCCACATCGATAATGGCGAGGCGGCGGAATCCGAGGGAGGCCCAAGGGTCGCGGTAGTAACCGGAATCATCGGGACCGCGGTGGCGGATGGTGTCCGTCATACGCTCGATGATCGAGGGAAAGTCGGACGGTTGAACGGTTACAATTCCTGCGATTCCACACATGGGCGAAGGGACGGGGCGCAAAGAGCCTAGTGCCTACTTTAGCATGCACTTAGGGTGGGGCCTTGGAATGGCGGGGGCTGAAATTTCGGGGGCGTTTGTGGGCGTGCAAGAATTCCATTGCGCGAACATTTAGAAAATTATTCTAAATGATTTCAATTACTTAGCCGGCTTGAGGGAGCGGCGAGCAGAAGCCGGTAAGTTATTGTCGGCATAGAGGGGCTGGTTAGCGAAACCGCCAGCCGATTCAGTCAAAAACATGAAATTCAAAAGAACCGCGCTGAGGTGCGTTTGCGTGGCGGCGGCGATGATCGGCGCGGCCCGCGGACAGACGCAGATCGATCTGCGCACCCAAGGAAAGAATATCGATTTTTCGTTGGCCGAACGGACGCGGCCATCCAAGACCGGGACGTTGGTGCCGGCGGTCTGCACAATCGGTGAGACGTTTGTGAAAACGGACGCAGTTGCGGGCAGGAACCTGTACGTATGCACGGCGACGAACGTATGGACGGTACAAGGCGTCGAGGTACCAGACCCCGCGGGCAAAGCGGACCAGGTACTGACCAATGACGGCAGCGGACTTACATGGCAGGGGTTTGGCGGAGATTTGCACGGCCGGCCCGGCGCGGTTACGGTGACGGGACTGGGCGGTTGGAAACTCGGTAGCCTGACACCGCTGGATGGACAGTTTCTGAAATGGAACGGCCCAGCGCTGCAGTGGGAACCGACGACGCTGGCCGGAGCGATCAGCGTGTTCGGGCGGACCGGGGCGATCACGGCGCAAACAGGGGACTACACGTTCGCGCAGATTGTGGGCAGCGTGGGGAGCTCGCAACTGCCGGCAGCGGGCGGAGATGTGAGCGGCCTGTTGACCGGCGCTACGGTGGTGAAAATCCAGAGCCGGCCAGTGTCAGCGACAGCGCCGGTGACCGGCCAGGTGATTGGATGGGATGGAGCCCAGTGGACGCCGCTGACGGCGGTGGGCGGGGTGTCCAGCACATTCGGGCGAATAGGAGCGGTGACCGCACAGACCGGTGACTATTCGTTCGGCCAGATATCGGGGACCGTGGCGGCGGGACAGTTGCCTTCCGCGGGTGGAGACTTGAGCGGAACGCTGACGGGAGCGCGAGTCACGGGCCTGCAAAATCAGCCGGTATCCCCTACGGTACCGGCCACCGGGCAGGTGTTGGCGTGGGACGGAGTGCGGTGGGCACCGCAGGCTTTGTCAGGCGTCGGAGTGACAAGCATGTTCGGACGCACGGGAACGGTAACGGCACAGCCGGCGGATTACTCATTTTCACAGATCTCGGGGACGGTGGGAAGCGCGCAGTTGCCCTCGGCCGGCGGAGATGTGAGCGGAACGCTGACAAGCGCCACTGTGAGCAAATTGCAAAGCCGGCCGATGTCGACAGCAGCGCCCGAGACCGGACAGGTGCTCACCTGGGATGGATCGCAGTGGTTACCGCAGACTCCAACATCTGGCGGCGGCGGCGCGAACTCGGTTGACAAGACCATCAGTAATACTTACTGGGCCGGCGCAAAACAAACCTTCGCCCCGAGTTTGGCGACCAGCGGCCTCAATGTAACGCCTGGCACGCTACCGACCAATCCGGCGGCCGGCGATATCTCTCTTGATTCTGGCGATGGGAACAAGTTGAAGGTATATGACGGCCGGCAGTGGAATACCTTGGTCGCAGCAGGTAGCTACGTTGCGACCTTCACGGCGCAGACAGTGGTGACGATAAACGGGACGACACATCGCCTGGGAACGGCGGACCTAAACGCGGACTGTTATGACAGTGCAAGTCCCGCCGCGCGGGTGGAGCCGGGCAGCATCGCGGTGGACCCGGTGACGTTCAATGTCACCATCGTTTTTGCGAGCGCACAGACAGGGCGCTGCATGATTACGGGTTCCGGCGGGGTGAACTCGTCCGGCGCAAGCGGCGCGGGCATGGCGTCGCAACTGGGAGATTTGGGGCTGGTGCTGACAAGTCCCACGGTACTGACCGCGGGGTTGAACTGTTCCAGCACGACGCCCTGCAACGCGAGACTGGGTAATACGGTGTATTCCGTAACAAACAGCAGCACGATTACGCTTTCGGCAGGGAGTCTTCCCGGCGGGATCGATTCCTCTATTCACGTGGACGGCGACGAACGGACTGTGGGACACAAACGGAGGCAGCGACAAGCGCGCGTTTCTGAGCACGCGAAATCTGGGAAGCGGCACGGGCATCGTAGCAGTGGACACCGGGACACAAACGCTGGTGGCGGTAGATTCGGCGACAGTACCAACGTACCTGGCGATGGCGGCAGTGCTTGATCTCGCAAGCATCCCGGCCGGGGCGTGCACCGAGTCGACTCTTTCGATGCCGGGCGCATCGGCGGGGGACTCCGTGGCGCCGGGGTGGCCAACGAGCTTTGAGAGTGGATTGATTGGGATGATGCGGATCAGTGCCAGCAACACCGTGGCGGTTAGGGTTTGTAACCTATCCGGCACCACGGTGGATCCGGCGGCTGCAATGTTCCGCGCGACGGTTGTGAGGAGTTTCTAACCATGAAGAGGGCGATTCTATTCGTAGCGTTCGCCGCGTTATGCGGGGCGCAGACTACCGTGAACGGCGGACGCGACTACAAGGGAACACTGAAAGCGAGCGGCAGCGTTTCGGCGGTAGATTTCAGCTTAGCAGGAGGCACGGCTCCGGTCAAAGCCGGTACTTTGGCTACGCGGTCGAGTGCGTGCACGCAAGGGCAGATCTATTTCGCCACGGACGTAGCGGCAGGGCAGAACTTGTATTTCTGCACGGCGACGGGAGCGCCCGGAGTCTGGACGCAAATGAGCTCCAACGCGGCAGGGGCAATCACGGTCGGACTGGGAGCGCCGGTGGGTAACTGCACTCCACCGGCAATATACATCGATACGACGAACCAGGATCTCTGGTATTGTGGAGCGGCCAACTCATGGAAAAAGCCAACGGCGGACACGAGCGGCTTTCCTACGGTCGCAGGCACGAACACGTGGACCGGGAGCAACACGCTGTCCGGCGGGCAATTGACAGCTAGCGGGGGCGTCTCCGTGGTGGACTTCAGCGGAGCTGGGAGTACAGCGCCGGCGAGGGCCGGAACGTCGGCAACGCGACCGACGGCTTGTGCGCAGGGGCAGGTCTACTTCTCAACAGATGCAGCAGCGGGGCAGAACCTGTACTTCTGCACAACCACGGGCGCCCCGGGAGTCTGGACACAGATGAGCGGCGCGTCGACAACGACCGCGGGGGCGGGAGCACCGAGTGGCAACTGCACCCCGCCGGCAGTCTACATTGATACGACGAACCAGAATTTGTGGTTCTGTAGTGCGACGAATTCCTGGAAGCAGCCTACGGCGGACACCACGGGTCTGCCGACACTTGCTGGCGTAAACACGTGGACGGGGTACAGCAACCTCTCGAGTGGGCAGTGGAGGCCACCGGAATCGACGGTGGCGAATTTGCCGTCAGCAGCCGGCAACGTCGGGAAGGTGTTCATGGTCACCGATGCGGTCACCGCCGGGAGTTGCTCGACCGGCGGCGGGACGCTTCGGGAATTATGCCGGGCCGACGGGTCCGCCTATGAGTGCGTCGGGGGCTGCGGCTCCGGGGGTGGCGGCGGCGGTGGAACCGCGGCTTATGTTTCGTCGCTGATCTCTGGCCCCGACTCGACAAGGACCATCGCTGGCGCGACTCATGGATTCGCTACACCGGCCTTGCTGGTTGTGGTCTACGACAGTGCATCGCCGCGCAAGGCGATCTCGGTCGGGTGGACTGTCGACCCCGTCACTTACGATGTCGCAATCGCGTTCGGCAGTCCGCAGAGCAATTACTACGTGGTGATAAACGGCGGCACGGGTCCAGCAGGTCCGACGGGAGCAAGCGGAGCCACTGGGCCGGCCGGGGCAGCGGGACCCGCCGGCGCGGCGGGACCGACTGTCTACCCAGGAGCGGGCGTGGCGAATTCAACAGGTTCCGCTTGGGGAGCGCCTTACACGGCCGGCACGGCGGCAAACAATCTCGTGCAGTTGAACGGTAGCGGCCAGTTGCCCGCGATAAGCGCAGCACTGCTCACTAACTTCCCAACGTTCAACCAAAACACCACGGGAACCGCTGCGGGCATTGCAGCCGGATCGAGCGGGCAGGTTCCGTTCCAAACAGGAGCGGGCGCGACTGGGTTTAGTTCCGGCCTCACATACAACGACACCACCAAAGTCATTGGGGTGAGTGGCGGGTACACTGCTGGGCAGGGCGGGACGGCGACCGGCACATACAAGATCAACGGCACCACCAGCGG
>JAPKZC010000071.1 GCA_026394025.1 Candidatus Solibacter sp. | reverse complement strand
TGAGCAAAGCAGACAACGCAGTGTGAAAAGGAAAGATGTAGAAACTACTGTAGAGTACCTACCGCGTCCCCGCCCAGGCAGACGGCGGCGCGAATCGGCAAAGTCGGCAAAATTGCGGGTGTCTTATCCCGGCACTGACACTCCCTGATCCATCGCAGGGAAATCGACCTTCCAACCGTCTCCCGCATCAGACGCCGGATCTGAACCGCAGGGAATCCGGCTATCATCTGCCTCGATTCGATTCGCATGCCCACTCCTCAATCAGAATTCCGCTTCCAATCACCGGGCAACCCACGGCCGCCGTTTTCGACCCAACTGGTGAGGCGCCCCTCCTCGACGCGCGTTGAATGGAGATGCCAAGCCGCAGCGCCACCTCCTTCATCGTAAGAAGGCGCAACTGTGGGGCCCGGCACGGGATTGTGGGAGAGCTTTTTGGAACGACGCCCATGGCAGTGTTGTACTCCGATTCGTAGGTTTCCGTCAAACGTCTGCGCAAGCATCAGAACTCATCTTCACTCAGGCGCAGTCCGCCAATCTCCGCGACCCTCAGACGGCCGACTTTTGGTTTCGCCACGGAATCCCCCTACAATCGGGCCAGAGTCATGGCACGGCCGGCAGGACAGATCGTTCAACGAGGAGCGCGCCTCTGGCTCGTCCGCATCTTCCTCGGTCGCGATCCGTCGACCGGTAGACGGAAATACCATTACAAGAGCGTGCGCGGCGCCAAGAAAGATGCCCAGCAGTACTTAACGGCAGCCCTGCGAGAACGCGATCTCGGCTCGTTCGCAAGACCGTCGTCAGAACCTCTCGGCGCGTATCTGGACCGGTGGCTCGAAACGGCCGCCAAGCCCAAACTCAAGGCAAGAACCTACCGGGACTATGAGACGCTCCTCAAGCGGTACGTGCGGCCGTACCTGGAAGGTCGTCCGCTGGCGAAGGTCACACCTCTCGATGTGCAAGCAGTCTACGGGAAGATCACAGAGAAAGGGCTGTCCGCGCGCACGGTCCGATACACTCACGCCGTCCTGCGTTCGGCGCTCCAGCAGGCAGTCAAGTGGCGACTGCTCGCCTACAATCCGGCGGACTCGGTTGAACTGCCCAGGCAATCGAGAAAGGAGATCAAGGTTCTGTCGACCGTGCAGACGCGGGCGTTTCTGCGCGCCGCAGACAAGGACCGCATTGGCGCGTTGTTCGCGTTGGCGGTGACGGCCGGCCCGCGGCCGAGTGAATACCTGGCGCTGAAGTGGACTGACCTTAATCTGAAGGCGGGAACGATCGTGGTGACGCGCTCACTCGAATGGCTACAGGGCGGAGGTTGGCAGTTTGCCGAGACGAAGCGTTCGCGTAGCCGCCGGACCATCAAGCTCCAAACCCACGTTCTCGGGGCTCTCAAAAAGCACAAGGCCGCCCAGGAAGCGACGCGAGCGGACGTGAATGGCCGCTGGACCGACAACGGGCTAATCTTCACGACCCGAATGGGCGGGCCCCTTGATGAGCGCAATGTGGCACAACAGGACTTCATCCGCGTGTTGACTGCGGCGAAGTTGCCCACCGATTTTAGACTCTACGACCTCCGTCACACGGCCGCGACACTCGCACTCTCCGCCGGGGTTCAACCGAAAGTCGTGTCTGAGATGCTCGGGCATGCGAGCGCAGCGTTCACCTTGGATGTATACTCTCACCTGCTGCCCCATATGCAGGATTCCGCCGCCGCAAAGGTCGGAAAGTTGCTGATGGGCCTACAGCGGAAGAAATAGCCCGAGTCGCCAAATTTGGCACACTATTGGCACACCAACGCCCTACAGACACGGGGCAAAACCGCCGTAAGTGATTGATTTTGATGGTGAGCGCGGTAGGAATCGAACCTACAACCTACTGATTAAGAGTCAGTTGCTCTGCCAGTTGAGCTACGCGCCCGCTAGGGATTTTCTGAAGCTGGCGCGACTCTCGCCTCGCCAGAAATCAGTATAACATCTCGCGCCCGATTGTCGCTCACCCCCGCCGATTGAGAATTATCCAATGCAAGATGAGCATGAAACTGGCGAAACGGGTGGAGCGGTTTCCAATGCAAGATGAGCATGAAGAGGGGAAGAATGGGGTAGGCGTCGCGCGGCCGGGTGCAAGTGCAAATGTGGAATGCCGAAAGCCT
>JAPKZC010000918.1:7990-8422 GCA_026394025.1 Candidatus Solibacter sp. | reverse complement strand
GCCGCCGCGCATCTTGTAGCCGTAGGCGATGTTCTCGCCCTTCAGGTAAATCTCGGCCTGGATGGCGAACCGCTGGCCCACCTTGTACTTGCGGGCGAGTTTCTTGCCGACCTTGACGGTCGTCAGCGACACTTCGTGGCCCGGCACGGTGGGATGGTTCTTCAGGTCGCAGCCCTTCATGCGGGCGTGCGACTCGCCTTGGGCGATCATCTTCCAGTCGCTGGCGCAGATGCCGACGGCGTCGATGCGGACGAGAAGCTCGTCGGCCTTGGGCTCGGGCACGGATAGCGTGTCGAGCTTCAGGTTCTCCAGGCCCGCGCCGTAAAGTTGCCACGCGCGGCTGGTCTCGGGGATTTCGAAAGAGCCGGCGGCTTTGCGGTAGTCGGTGAGAAGGGTCATAGGTTTTGCCTTTATCGAAAATGGTGGGTGCAT
>JAPKZC010000918.1:6061-7907 GCA_026394025.1 Candidatus Solibacter sp. | reverse complement strand
CGGTTTTGTTATCTTACAAACACCTGCCCCGAGTCGGCCACGATCACCTGGCCGGTGACGACGCGGGAAGCGTCGCTGGCGAGCCAGACGACGACGCCGGCGATGTCTTCCGGCCGGATTTCGATGCCCAGGGCCGTCAGGCCGACGTAGTACGGAATCACTTCGCTCGGCTTGATGCCGCGCTTCTTGGCGCAGGTCTTGATGTACTCGGGGTTCCAGATCTTCGAACCTTCAAAAACGTTTCCGGGCGCCACGGCGTTTACGCGAATGCCGTCCGGCCCAAGCTCCAGGGCCCAACCGCGCATCAGGTGCAACTCGCCGGCCTTGGTGGCGTTGTAGGCGGAGTTGGCTTTGGAAGCGTCCAGCCCGGTCTTGGAGGAAAGCATGACCATCGATCCGCCATCTGCCTGGGCGCGCATGATGCGGGCCGCTTCGCGGGCGACCAGGAAGTAACCGGTAAGGTTGATCTCCAGTGCCAGCCGCCACTTGTCCAGGGGCATATCGACCAGCTCATACGGAGGGGCGATGCCGGCGGCGCAGACCACGATATCGACGCCACCCCAATGGCTCAGCAGGCGATCGAACGCCGCCGTTACCGACTCTTCGCTGGTTACGTCCATGCGCACGGCCAACGCGCGCCGCGGGTCGGCGGACGCGGCGGCAGCCGTCTCCGCTCCCCGATCGTCGATATCGCAGAAGACCACTGCCGCTCCGGCTTCCACCAATCCCAAGGCGATGCCGCAGCCCAATCCCGAAGCGGCTCCGGTGACCAGCGCCACTTTGCCTGCCAGCGGTGCCTGGCCCCCACCCATGAGTTTGGCGCGGTAGTGTTCGGCCTCCCAGTTGACAATGAAATCGGCGAAAGCGGGGGATAGATTGTGGGCGCCACCGCGGCCGGTGGCCAGGCGCACAATCTTGGCGCCGGCTACGGCCAGGTCTTCCGCCGCGCCGAGTTTCACGGGATCCGCGGCCAGCACGAAGGCGCCGGCATTTCTTACCAGGGCCACCCGCGGGGGGGACTTTTCGGACAAGGCGGGTTTTAACTTCGCGGGCAACTCGTCCAGCGACTCCGCCACCACCGCATGGGCGCCGGTGTAAACAATGTGGTCCGGCGTGAGCGACCCGGCGGCGAACAGGTTGGCCGCTTCTCCGCAAGCCGCCCCCCTCAGTTCCTTGTCGCCGGAAAAGCGGATGAAAGGCGAGGCTCCGAATGCCCCGCGCCAGACCCGGCGAAGTTCCGCCATGGTCTTGCGCAGAGCGGCGGGCGCGATCGCGGGAGCGGGGCGCACGGGCGGTGCAGCCGATGAAAAATAGCGCTCGCAGCGCGCTACCCATTGTTCGTGGAGCGCCAGGCACTCGCTAGCACCGTTGGCCGAGACCAGGATGCCGTGGTTCTCCATGAAGATCACCGCCGGCGCGCTGCCGTGCTGTTTCCGATACTCTTCCGCGGCCGTCCTGACGACCATTGCCAGGCACCAGCCCGGGTCGGTATAGGGAACCCACAGCGGCGGCAGTTCCCCCGGGAGGGTCAGCTCCGTCAACGTCTGGGCGCCCGGTCCGCAGTTCAAGGCGTTGGAAGCCACGGCGTGTGTGTGGACTACCACCCGGCCAAGCATGGCGTGCAGCGCGGTTTCCACGGACGGACGCCCGTGGCCGCCCACCACGGCGGCGTGCAAGCCCTCAAGGACTCGCGCCTCGCGCTCCTTCGCCGGGAGCGCGGCCAGGTCCGCCCGGTCGAGGACGTTCAAGACCGCTGCAACATCCAATTCCACCCAACCGCCCGTCTCGCTCATCAACGTGAGGGCGGTGCCAGAGGCCTTGATGGCCATCGTCCGGGCGTCCGGCG
>JAPKZC010000918.1:2687-5999 GCA_026394025.1 Candidatus Solibacter sp. | reverse complement strand
TACTCCGGGTTGGCTCCCACAACATGGGAGATCTCAATGAGTTGTTCCAGGGAATTTGGGTCCATTACGGGAGCCGTCACTCGCAATCGATAACCGTTTTGATGCCTTGTCCGGCTTCCATCACGGCGAAGGCTTTGACCATGTCGTCGAGCTTGAACCTGTGCGTAACGAAGCGGTCCCAGGGAATGTCGTCGCGCTGGACCATCTCCAGCGCCTGATGGTAATGCGCCAGATTGGAAGCGAAACACCCGAAAACGGAGATTTCATTGTAGTGGATGGCGTTGGTGTCGATGTCCAATACCGGATTGTCTTTCGGTATGCCGGCAAAGAATGAAACGCGCGCCTTCTTGCGCACCAACTGCAAGGCGGCGGCCTGCGTGGACTTCACGGAATTGGCGGTGAGGGCCACGTCGAACTTTTCGCCCCCGGCGGCTTGGAGAATCATCTCCACCGCATTGCCGCCGGCGGTGTTTACGGTCTGTCCGAGGCCGAATTCCCGAACGTAGGCCAGGCGTTCGTCGGACACGTCGGTCACGATGACAAGGCTGCAACCGCGGGACTTGAGAATGGCGGCGTGCATCAACCCGATGGGGCCGGCGCCAAAGACCAGGGCGCGGTCGCCCGGCTGGGCGTTGAGATATTCCTGGCCGTTGAGGCAGCAGGAGAGCGGTTCCACCAGCGCGGCGCGCTCCAGGGACATGGCGGGAGGGATGGGGATGATGTTCCCCTGGGCTACCGCCGCCGCCGGGATCTTAACGAACTCGGCGAACCCGCCGGCGTAATCGTACCCGAGGGCTGTGAAAGAGTCGCAGAGATTGTATTGCTTTCGCCGGCAGTAGACGCACTTTCCGCAACCAACCACGGTGGCGACGACGACATTCCGGCCGACCGCGATATCGGCGCCCACGCCGGAGCCGACCTCGTGCACGGTCCCAACGATTTCGTGTCCGGTAATCGTCGGCGGAACAACATTCTTTTGCCCGTGAGTGAAGATGCGCTTGTCCGTGCCGCACACCGAACAGCGGCGCACTCGAAGAAGGACCTCACCGGGTCCCGCCGAGGGCATCGACACAGTCTCCACCCGAATGTCGCGTGGCCCGTAATAGACAGCGGCTTTCATCTGCGATCCCGCCTTTCCTTCATCGGCTGGCCCTTGCCGCCCGCCGTCGTGTCTGAGGCCTTTTGGGCCTGTTTGCCGGCAACTTCGGTCGATTTGCCGATCGGGTCGGTTGCTTTGGTTTTCGCTTGTTCCGGATACCCGATGGATGGCAACAACACCAGCAATCATCGTCCGCGCAAAAGCGGCCAAGAACGGTCACCACGTCGCCTTCTCGGACTCCAGCGCCGAGCGCATCCCAATACCCGTCGAGTCCTCCTGCCGTTACCGGGGTCCCCTCGCGCAAACCGGTCCGGCCTACCCACTCAAACGTCAGCCTGCCGGCGATTTCGTTGCCTTTCGCATAGTGCCCGTCGTCCCACGAATTCGAGTATCGGGACAATGCAGGACATGCAAGACATCCACGTCATAACCGTCATAGCTGACTACCTCCTTGCAACGTGTTTGGCGCGCGGACCTCAGTCTGGAGGCGTTTCAAGCGCTTCTGCTGGTACAATCGCGCCACCTTGGTTACATACTTGTAAACCTCAGCGTTTGAGTACTCCAGGCCAGCTCGCAGAATTTGCGTCTCGCCGGTCAGATACGCCGCGGCAACTAAACGCAGGTCCCCGCTGAACAACTTCAGAAGCCGGGCCGGATACGCCACTCCACCTCGGATGTTCTGGTCGATCTCGAAGCGGTTGGAGACCCCAAACGTAACCGCCGTGGCGGGCATCAGCTGCATCAGCCCCACCGCGCCTTTGCTCGAAACTGCGCGCGGATGGTAGCCAGATCGACCTTGTTGTCTCCGTGATGGCGGCGGTTTTGCCTATCGACTCCGCTGTCGGGGGATCATCCCTGCAAATCTGGCGCGGCGTGCCGCAATTACAAGGATGATGTCGCGCCGAACCGAAGCGCGTGTCGTATGCAGTCGATGCGAAGACTGAGGCAATCGGACTCCGGGAGCAGGCGGAGACGCTGGCGAGTTTGCAATAACCGAGCTATTGAGGCCGCCGCTACAGGTCTTTGGGCGTCAGACCGGTCTTCTTGGCAAGGAGCTTTACGGCCGTGGGGCCAAGAGTGACTCTGTCGTGGTAGGCAAACAGGATATCGGGCCAGCCGGGGCGTTCGAGGATTCGGTGGGATGTGCTTCTCCGGGCGGCTTAGCTTAGCTTGGAACTTGCCGCCGGAGGTAGAATGTATGCATGCGCAACGAGTTCACCGCGATCGTCGAGCAGGACGGCCCCTGGTACGTCGCGTACTGCGCCGAGGTGCCTGGCGCGAACGGTCAGGGTAATTCCCGTGAAGAATGCCTGACGAACCTCCGTGAGGCGATTGCCCTCATTCTTGAGCATAGGCGCGAGGAATCGCTGCGCGCTCTGCCCCCCGATGCGATGCAGGAACTCGTCGTGGTTGGATGAAGCGCGAGGGCCTTCTCCGCCACCTTCGCCAACATGGTTGCGTCTGCGGCGAGAGGGCAAAGAACACGCACTTTCGGAAAAACCTCAGACGGGTCACGCTGAAGCCGTTCCCCGCCATGCCGAGATCGCTGATCTCCTGGCAAGGAAGATCTGCCGCAAGCTCTTGATTCCGGACCCACCTGGATAGGCGTGGGCCCGTGTTTCACTTCGGAATCCCCACCTGCGCCAACATCCAGGCGTACTCGAAGGCCTGATCCTTCAGGCGGTCGTAGCGCCCAGAGGCGCCGCCGTGGCCTGCCGGGTCCATCTTGATCTTCAATAGCAGCGGATTACTGTCCGTCTTCACCGTCCGCAGGCGGGCGACATACTTGGAGTACTGCACCTGGCTGTCCCAGAGACCGGTGGTGACCAGCATCGCCGGATACGCGCGCTTCTCCAGATTGTCGTAGGGGCTGTAGGTCTTCATGTAGTTATACGCCGCCTTCTCGTTGGGGTTGCCCCACTCCAGGTATTCGCCCACGGTCAGCGGGAGCGTGGCGTCCATCATGGTGTTCATCACGTCCACGAACGGCACGGCAGAGTGCACCGCGCGGAAGAGATCGGGACGCAGATTCACCACCGCGCCCATCAGGAGTCCGCCCGCACTGCCGCCTTCGATGACCAGGCGGCTGGCGGAGGTCCACTTATCCTTGATGAGGAATTCGGCGCAGTCGATGAAATCGAAGAAGGTGTTTTTCTTCTTCATGAGCATGCCGTCCTCGCGCCACTTTTCGCCCATTTCGTCGCCGCCGCGGA
>JAPKZC010000918.1:0-2660 GCA_026394025.1 Candidatus Solibacter sp. | reverse complement strand
TAGCGTAGGACATGCCGCGGTCGAGCAGGCTGAGGCGGTTGCTGGAAAACGTGGGCGGGGTGCCGATTCCATAAGAGCCGTAGCCGTACAGGAAGAGGGGCGCCTTGCCGTCGCGCACGATCCCCTTCTTATAGACGATGGAAATGGGCACCTTGACGCCATCGCGCGCGGTGGCCCACAGGCGCTCGCTGGCGTATTGCTGCGGGTCGTACCCGCCGAGCACTTCCTGCTGTTTCAAGAGCGTGGATTTTCCGCTGCGCGTGTCGTAGTCGAAGATACTGGAAGGCGTAATCAGGCTCTGGTAGTTGTAGCGGTAGGTGGTGGATTCGTACTCCGGCGTGCCTCCTGGAAAGACGGAGTAGACGGGCTCGGGGAACGCAATGGCGGTCCAGGTTCCGGTCTTGAAGTTATGGACGCGCAGGTGAGCGAGGGCCTGCGACTTTTCCACCGAGACCGCGAAATCCTGGAACAAATCGATATCGTCGATGCGCACATCGTTGCGGTGGGCGAGGAACACCTTCCAGTTCTTGCGGGCCACGTCGTTTGCCGGCGCGGTCATGATGGCGAAATTGATGCCGCCCTGATTGGTGCGGATATAGAAGGTGCCTTCGCGGTGATCGAGGTAATAACGGTGCTTCTTCTCGCGCGGCAGGAAGAGCGCGAAATTATCCTGGGGACGGGCGGCCGATAGGTAGCGGGCTTCGCTGGTGTCCTTGGCTTCAATCTGGAGCACCAGATACTTGCGGTCGCGCGTCTTGCCGACGCCGATATCGTAGAGTTCGTCCTTCTCGTCGTGGAGCAGATCGAAGGTGGACGAGCCGAGGACGTGGCGGAAGAGTTTGTCGCTGCGTTTGGTGACGTCGTCCTCGGTGGTCAGGAAGAGCGTCTTGTTGTCGGCGGCCCAGGCCATGGAAGTGACACGGGCGGTGGTGTCGGCCAGGGTCTGCCCGTTGCGCAGATCTTTCACCTGCAAGGCGAACTGGCGGAAGCCGGTGAAGTCGATGGTGTAGGCGAGTAAGTTGTGGTCGTCAGAGACCACGAAGCTGCCTAGCCCGACAAACTTCCGGTCCTTGCCGAGGGCGTTCAGGTCGAGCAGAATTTCCTCGGGGGCTTCCATCGCGCCCTTGCGGCGGCACTGTATGGGGTACTGCTTGCCCTCTTCGGTCCGCGAGTAATAGAAGTACTCGCCGCGACGGGTGGGGACGGAGAGATCGGTCTGCTTGATGTGCCCCAGCATCTCCTGATAGATAGCGTCGCTGAAGGGCTTCAGATTGCGCGTCATGGCCTCGGTGTAGGCGTTTTCCGCCTCGAGGAACTTCACAACCTGGGGATTCGACTTCTCGCGCAACCAGAAGTAGGGGTCGATCACGGTCGCCCCATGCCGCGTTTCGCGATGTTCGACGCGGGGCGCGGTGGGTGGAACTGGGGTTTGGGAATGCATGGGAGTAGTCGAAAGGAGTCCGAGTATAAGGAACAGCCGAAGCGGGGACATAGGTTCAGGCTACTGCGTCAGGCCAGCCCGGGGCAAGTGCAGTGCGCCGTCTATAATCGGAAGCGAAGATGACTGAGAGTTCGATGGTTTCCATGCGCGAGCGGATTGCGCGTACCTACGATGTGATTCGTCCCTACATCCGGCGGACGCCGGTAATGGAGGTTGACGCCGCCGATTTCGGACTCGACCCCGTGCCGCTGGTGCTGAAACTGGAATTGATGCAGCACACCGGGTCGTTCAAGACGCGGGGCGCGTTCTCGAATCTGTTGACCCGTGCGGTGCCGGCGGCGGGAGTGGTAGCGGCGTCGGGGGGCAATCATGGAGTGGCGGTGGCCTATGCCGCCATGAAGGTGGGCAAGGCGGCGCGTATCTTCGTACCCACGGTTTCTTCCCCGGCGAAGATGGACCGGATCCGCTCCTATGGCGCGGAACTGGTGGTTACCGGCGACCGGTACAACGATGCGTTGATGGCGAGTGAGGAATGGGCGCGGCAATCCGGTGCCATGCCGGTGCATGCCTACGACCAGATGGAGACGCTGTGGGGCGCGGGGTCGGCGGGGCTGGAGTTTGACGAGCAGGCTTCGGGGACGGACACGCTGCTGGTAGCCTGCGGCGGTGGCGGATTGATCGGGGGGATCGCCGGGTGGTACCAGGGGCGCGTGCGGATTATCGGGGTGGAGCCGGAGAAGGCACCGACGCTGTATCGTGCGCTGGCCGCCGGGAGGCCGGTGGATACTGAGGCGGGCGGGATCGCGGCGGATTCGCTAGCGCCGAAACGGGTTGGCGAGTTGATGTTCCCGCTGGCGCGGCGCTGGGTGGAGCGCGTGGCCCTGGTCAGCGATGAGGCGATCATGGCGGCGCAGCGGGCGCTCTGGAGCACGCTGCGGGTGGTGGCGGAGCCGGGCGGAGCGGCGGCGTTCGCGGCGCTGCTATCGGGGGCCTACCGGCCGGCGGCGGGAGAGCGGGTCGGAGTGCTGGTTTGCGGGGCGAATACGACGGCGGTGGATCTCCCGTGAGCCGTCAAGGAAGGAAGGACGTTTCACGCAAAGACGGTGTACCAAAGTCGCAAAGAAAGGCCCTGAAGATCTTTGCGTCTTGGGTACACCAGGCCAAGCCTGGCTGATCTTGTGAATTGAAAGGAATTCACCATGTAAATTGCTCGTTCGTG
>JAPKZC010000322.1 GCA_026394025.1 Candidatus Solibacter sp. | reverse complement strand
GAGTTCGTCACCATCATGGGCCCGTCAGGAGCGGGTAAGTCCACCCTATTGAGCATTCTGGGAATGCTGGATGGCGCATGGACCGGGGAGTTCGAGTTCGTCGGCCATACGGTCCACCGGATGAAACCGAAGGACCGCGTGGAGTTGAACAAGAAGTACATCGGGTTCGTGTTTCAGAGCTACCACCTGATCGATAACCTGACGGTGTACGAGAACCTGGACATTCCGCTCTCGTATCGCAATGTGAAGAGCAGCGAACGCGCGTCCATGGTTTGCGACACGCTGGACCGGTTCCACATCGTGGGCAAGCGCGATCTGTATCCCAGCCAGCTTTCCGGCGGCCAGCAGCAACTGGTTGCGGTGGCGCGCGCCGTAATCGCCCATCCCAAGCTGATTCTGGCCGACGAGCCGACCGGCAATCTGCACTCCAGCCAGGGCAAGGAGATCATGGAGCTGTTCAAGAAGTTGAACGACGAGGGCACCACGATCGTGCAGGTGACGCATTCGGTGGACAATGCGGCTTACGGCAATCGCGTGATTCAACTGGCGGATGGCTGGGTGGTGAGCGGCGGCAGCGACACGGGCCAGAGCGCGAAGCTGTAGCGCAGGCGGCCGGGATCCGTGCTACGA
Organism: Candidatus Solibacter sp.; assembly: GCA_026394025.1. Classification (GTDB taxonomy): domain Bacteria; phylum Acidobacteriota; class Terriglobia; order Bryobacterales; family Bryobacteraceae; genus Solibacter. The sequence continues at coordinate 9,570 of JAPKZC010000322.1, read as the reverse complement.
TTGTGCTCTTCGTATGCGTACAATCGATTTGACCTCTATCGCCCTCGGCTTGGTTGTCGCGGGCAGCGCGCTGGCGCATGATCTGTACATCATGCCGGAGCGCTTTCGCGTGTCCGTGGGGGAGACCCTGACGGTAGCCCTGCACAATGGCGACGCTTTTCCGGAGAGCGAAAACAGCGCGCCGTTGGAGCGGTTGCGCGACGCAACTCTGCGTTCGAACACTCAGGCAGCTCCCGTCCAGAATCTGCGGGTGGATGGCAATCGCACCCTCGGCAGCGTTCCGGTGCCAGGTTCCGGCGCGCTGTTGCTGACGGTGAGGACGATTCCGAATTTCATCGAGCTTGAGGCGGACAAGTTCGTCGCGTATCTCAAGGAGGAAGGGTTGAGCGAGGTGCTGGACTGGCGAACCACGCATGGCGAGACGGCCAAGCCGGGCCGGGAGCGCTACAGCAAGTACGCCAAATCACTGCTGTCGGCGGGCAGCGCGAACGAGTTTTATCAAACCGCGACGGGCCAACTGCTGGAGATCGTTCCGGAAAAAGACCCTTCCCGCCTCAAGCCCGGCGACGCATTGCCGGTGCGCGTCCTCTTCCGCGGTTCGCCGGCGCCAAATCTTCAGATCGAAACTTCCTGGGCCGGGCCCAAAGGCAAGGCGGTCCGGGCTGCCGGAAGGACGGACGCTAATGGCCGCATCACGGTGCCGTTAGCCCAGGCCGGAAAATGGCGTCTACACACCATCAAAATGGAGCGCTGTTCCGATCCCAAAGCGGCCGACTGGGAGAGTTTCTGGTCGAGCCTGACGTTCGAGCTTCGCTGAGTTTGCCCCAAAGTCAAATCCATTTGAGGACTTCCACGCGTATACGGAATACGAATATGTCGATCTTGCTACGAATTAACATGTCTTTGCGGCGCTCCGGCTGGGTCTGGTTCGGCGTACTGCTATTGCTCCCGGTGGGCGGTTGGGCACAATCGGCCACTACGGGTTTGTCCGGGCTGGTGGTGGATCAGAGCGGCGGCGTAATTGCCCAAGCCCTGGTTTCCGTGGTGGATTCGGCGAAGTCCATCCGGCGAGAGACGAGGACGAGCGCTGAGGGTGTCTTCGTGCTCGACCAGCTTCCCCCCTCGCGGTACGCGATTAAGGTGGAGAAGGAAGGTTTCGCGGCGGCGCAGTTCGAGAGTGTCACGTTGAACGTGAGCGAGCGCCGCCGGCTGGATGTCGTCCTGACGGTGGCGCAACGAGGAGACGCGGTCAACGTGACCGCCGAAGCTCCGCTGGTTTCGGATTCGCCGGTGGTCTCCACGGTTGTGGACCGGCGATTCATGGAGAACCAGCCGCTGAACGGGCGCAGTTTCCAGCGGTTGATAGAGCTTTCACCCGGCGTCACGTTCACTTCATCCAGCCTGACGAGCCAGGGACAATTCAGCGTCAACGGGCAGCGGGCCGGGAGCAACTACTTCACCATCGATGGTGTCAGCGCGAATTTCGCATCTTCGCCCTCGGTCACGCTCTACGAAACGGCTGGAGGTGGCGTGCCTTCGTATTCGGCGTCAGGCACCACGGCCAGCCTGGCCTCCGTCGACGCCATCCAGGAATTCAGTATTCAGACGTCGTCCTATGCTCCGGAATTCGGCCGGCAACCGGGAGCGCAGGTGTCCATCGTGTCCCGTTCCGGAACCAACCAATTGCACGGGACCGCATTCGACTACCTGCGGAACAGCGTCTTCGACGCCAACAACTTCTTCGCCAACCGGAGCGGACTGCCGAAAGCCGCGATTCGCCAGAACGACTTCGGGGCCACCGCGGGAGGGCCCGTGGCGATTCCCGGCGTTTACAACGGACGCGACCGCACATTCTTTTTCGCGTCCTACGAAGGGGTCCGCTTGCGGCAGCCGTTCGTCACCGAGCCGCTGCAAGTTCCGTCCGTCGCGGCCCGAAGTGCGGCCAGCGGCGCCTTGAAGGACATCCTCAACGCGTTCCCGCTACCCACCGGCCCCGCGATTGCGGGCGCGCCTGGAGCCGCCGCCTATGTCGCCAACTTTTCGAATCCACAGACCGTGGACGCGGGCAGCATTCGAGTGGATCACACCTTTACGCCGAAGCTCACGGTTTTCGGCAGGTACAACTACGCGCCTTCGGAAGACCGGCAGCGGGCGCGATACTGTGCCGCCAGTTGCGTAGCGCAGTTGGAATACCGCACGCAGACCGCCACCGCCGGCGCCACGATGCTGGTGTCACCGGCGGTTGCCAACGACCTCCGCCTCAACTGGAGCGAGGCGAAGGTGAAGCAGAGTTACTACATGGATACCTTCGGCGGGGCGATCGTGCCTCCCGCTTCGAGTCTCTACCCTTCGTTCACGACGCGCGACCAAGGGTACGTTTATATCGAGGTGAACGCATCCGGGTCGAACACGATCAGCGATGGCTTGTTTTCCGACAACCGACAGCGGCAATGGAACGTGGTCGACACGCTGACCTACACGCGCGGCGCGCATGCCTGGAAGTTCGGCGTGGACTACCGGCGGATCGCATCGGCCTCGTACTCCGGAACGTACAAGCGGCAATTCCTCCCCGACAGCATTGTCGACCTGGTGGCCAACAACCGCGTGCCTGGCGCCGTCATTGCGCCGACGTTGACCTTGCGCCCGATCTACCGCAACTTCTCGGGATTCGTTCAAGACACCTGGCGCACGGCCCAGCGCCTCACGCTGACCTTGGGACTGCGGTACGAGGTGAACCCCGCGCCATCCGAGGCCAACGGCAACCTGCCGTTCACCGTGAACAACCTCGACAATCCCGCGGCACTCGCGCTGGCGCCGCAGGGCACGCGTCTGTACGAAACTACTTACAGCAATGTGGCTCCGTGGTGCGCGGCGGCTTCGGTGTCTTCTATGACCTCGGGCATGGGTTCACGGGAAGCGCCTTCAGCACCGGCATCTTTCCATTTGCCCGCACGCTGAGCCTGGCGGAGACCACTTTCACGGCGCCGGAGTTTACGGTGCAACCGCCGCCCGTCAACCTGAACCCGCCCTACTCCCGAGTCTTCGCTTACTCAACGGGTTTTCAGTTACCCTACACCCTGCAGTACAACTTCACACTGGAACAGGGTTTTGGCAGCCGGGACACACTCGCGATGGCGTACGTCGGGGCCAGTGGGTGGCGGCTGGGAAGAGTGGAGAGCCTGCGCAACGTGAACGCCAGTTTTCGCCGGATCGACGCGGTTCGGGACAATGCCAGCTCGAACTACAATGCAATGCAGGTACAATACCGGCACCCGCTGTCTCGCGATCTGCAGGTGCTGGCCTCCTACACCTTCTCCAAGAGCCTGGACACGGTCTCCGAGGAATCGCAAAACAACTTCCAGGCGCCGGCGGCGCGGCTCTCCCCGAACGCCGACCGCGGGCCTTCCAGCTTCGATGTGCGCCACGGCTTTACGGCGGCGGGCAGCTATTCCATCCGGCTGCGAAGCACGAATACGCTGGCGCGGGCGTTTTTGTCCGGATACGCGATCGACGGCACCGTCCGCGCCATGTCGGCCAGGCCTGTGAATGTTGTAACGGGCCGCGACCCATTCGGTTTGGGATTCACCACGGTGGCCCGCCCGGATGTGGTGGCCGGCCAGCCCTTGTACCTGGACGATGCCAACGCACCCGGGGGCAGGAGATTCAACCCGGCGGCGTTTGACTCGGCAACGCCGCTGGCGGCCGGCCGGCAGGGGACGCTGGGCAGAAATGTGCTCCGCGGCTTCGGCGCATCGCAACTCGACCTTTCGCTGCGGCGGCAGTTCCGCCTGAGCGAGCGATTGAGTCTGCAAGGCAGGGTGGACGCCTACAACATCTTTAACCACCCGAGCTTCGACAATCCGGTGGCGATTACGCGCGACGCCAACTTCGGGCGGGCGATACAGACGCTCGCGTCGGGGCTTGGCGGCCTGAGCGCGCTCTACCAGGTGGGCGGACCACGTTCGCTGCAGATGGCGCTGAAGCTGGTATTCTGACGGAGGTCAGCCTAGCCTCCGAAGCGTGCAACCAGCGCCGTAGTAAGCCAGGGAACGTAGGTGATCAGCAGCACGCCCAGCAGCAGGATCAGGTAGAACGGCAGGGTGGCGCGGTAGATGGCGGTCATCGGCTTCTTGAAGCGGTATGCCGAGAGGCAGAGGTTCATGCCCACGGGTGGGGTGAGGTATCCCAGTTCCAGATTGGCCACGAAGATGATGGCCAGCTGCACGGGGTCGATGCCGAAACCTTCCGCCACCGGCGTGATGAGGGGAACCATCACGATAATCGCCGAGAAGACGTCCATGAAGGAGCCTTTGATCAGCAGCACCACGTTCAGCAAAAGTAGAAAGACGTACTTCGAATGTACGTTGGCCTTCACCCAGGCGGTGAGCGTCGCCGGCACATCGGCAATCAGCAGGTAGTTGGTGAACCCCATGGCCACGCCGATGATCAGCAGGACTCCGCCTACTACGATCACGCATTCCAGGGCAACTCTGCCGTAATCGCGGCGTGGGGAGAACTCCCTGGAGACGAACCACTCCACGATAAACGAATAGACCACGGTGATCGCGCCCGCTTCCACCAGCGTGCCCAGCCCGCCGAAGAGGCCGACCAGCACGATTACGGGCAGGGCCAACTCCCACTTGGCCTCCCAGACCGCCCGCCTTGCTTCGGGTAACGAAAAGTTGGCGCGCTCCGCACCGTGCCGCACTCCCTGAAATACACCCCAGGCGCATACCAGCGCCACCATCAACAGCCCTGGAAGGAGTCCGCCCACGAAGAGCGTACTGATGGCTTGCTTGGAGTAGATTCCGTAGAGGATGATAGGCATGATCAGGCCGATGGAGAAATTCTCGGGATAGCGCGCCTTCACCAGCATGGGTAGCAGCAGCCCACCCATCGACACGATGGTCATGCCGGAGCCGGCAAAGGTGAAGATGGCGCAGGCGACGGCGGTGGCGATGGTCAGCCCGCCCGGCATCCAGCCGAACAGCGCCGTATACACCCGCAAGAGCCGCCCGCTGGCGCCCCCCTCCACCAGCAGATAGCCGGCCAAAGTGAACAAGGGAAGCGACGGCAGCATGGGCGATGCCACCACCTTGTAAAGCTCGACGGGCACGGCCCCCACCGGCATGCCCCCATTCCAGAGGAGCAGCAGGGCGATGCCCCCAAGCGTCGCGAAAACCGGAAGACCCAAAAACGTGGCTACGACGATCACCGGGATACCGATCCAGAGCAGCGCCGGTCCTTCCGGGTGTGGGACGAATGCCAGCGCCACGGGGATCAGCAGACCCAGCGCCGCCAACCAGCGGTGGGCAGGCCGCCTGGCGGGTACCGCACCCGCCCCGCCGATCACGCGCGCCGCAATCAGCAGGAACCCGGCGGGCATGACCACCAGCGCCACCCATCGGGGAATGCCCAGCGCCAGCATGTTGCCGCCCTCTCGCTGGGTGAGCATGAATTGCAGGCTGGCCCATGCCAGGCACAGGGCAACCGATGCGGTCAGCCCGGAAGTGAACAGGCGCACCGGCGTCCCCCATTTTTCGGGCAGCAGGGTGTTGGCGGAGAGCGAGAGCAGGCGGTCAGCGGCAGCCGTCAGGCTGGCGCCTAGAAACGCCACCCACAAGGTGAGGTGCTGCACGAAGACCGACGATCCGGGGACGCCGTCGAAGCCCAACAGCCGCGATGCCAGTTCCAGTACGGGCAGCAGCGACATGACCGAGATCGCCAGAATCGCAAGCGAGCGTTCCGACTTGCCCAGGAAACGGGCGGCGGCGATCACCTGCCGCCACCACCCAATCGCGCCCGGCACTCGTCGCACAGGCGGCGAGCCTCATCGAACAGCTCGGCGGGAAAGAGCTTGCCGCGCATCTTCGGGTAGACGGCTTCGGTCTGCTTGCGCCAGTCCGCCAGTGTGGCCGCGTCCGCGTGGAGCACGGTCAACTTGACGCTGCGCTTGCCCGGCTGCCCGGCGGTCATGGTCTTAACGGCTTCATCGCCCATGGAGCGGATGCCTTTTCGCATTTCCGCTCCGCTATCGCGAGCCGCGTTGAGCATGGGCGCGCGCAGTTCCTGTGGAATCTTCTCCCACGTGGCTTTGGAAACCACCGTGGCGCCCACCAACGGCGCCCATTTGATATCGGTCATGAACGGCGCCAGGCCGAAATACTGGTTCCACAATGCCATCAGCGGGACGGACGGGACGGCGTCGATGAGGCCCGTTTGCAGGCTCATGAGAATGTCGGTAGCGGCCAGCGGGACGGGCCTGAAGCCGCTGGTCTTCCATAGCTCCAGCTCATCGGCGTCGCCCGCCCAGGTGAACAGCTTCATCTTGCGCAGCTCGTCCACGCTGTTGAGCCGGTTCTTGGAGAAGAAGTGCACCCACCCGGCGTCACCCCAGTTCAGCACCACGTAGCCGCGCGCCTCGATCATCTTCTCCAGGCGGGGAGCCAAGCGGTCGCGCACGCAGTCCAGTTCTTCATACGACTGGATCATCATCGGAATCTGAAAGCACCCGACCCCCTTCTCGATGTCGCTCATGCCCGCGCCGGTGAGCGCGACGGCCTGGATCTGGTTGATGCGCATCTTGTTGACGAGGTCCGGCTCATCGCCCAGCGTGCCGGCGAAAATCTTGAGCCTCACCTTGCCGCCGGAGGTCTCCCTCCAGCGCTCCCCCATCCGCTCCAAAACCTTGTGCCATGGCGAGCCCTCGGGAGCGAGGGTGCCCATCTTGATATCGATCTGCTGCGCGCGCCCGGCAGTCAGGAACCCGAACATGACGGCGAATTGTACGGCTCGGCGTAACATGGGACACTCCTCTATTGCGCCTTGGGCGCAGCCTCCAGGAACAGATCGTCGATTCGTTTGAGCAGCCAGCGCGCGCGGCGCTGGGCAACCAGGTTGGCCAGCCGGTTGTCCTGGTTTCCCTCGGTATCGACGGCCAGCGCCCTGTCGATCATGGACCGGAACTCGACTACGTTCTGTGCCGGAACACAGGCATTTTCGGCGTAGGATACGAACGCGCCGGCATGACGCCCTTTGGAGATCTCCAGAGCGCGGTCGAAATGCAGGCGCATGCGCCGCTGCACTTCCTCCTTCTTCAGGCCGCTGCGCGCGCCTTCGATGGTGATCAGGAACTCCGGCACGGCGCCGCCGCTCCAGGTTTCGTCCAGTTCCGCGGCGCGGCCGATTAAGGCCTCCACCAGCGGCAAACGCGCGATCATGGCCGGGTTGTCCTTGGAGCCCGAGATGGCCAGGCCGAGCGACGCGGCGGTCCAGTAGAGCAGCGGCACGTCGCGCTTCTTGACACGCGCCACGGCGGCTGCGACGTCGCTTTCGAGCGCGGCGCCGAAGCCCGGATACCGCGCCTCCAGCCCCCGCAAACCGTAATTGTGGCCCCGCACGTACATCTTCCGCGCGCGCTCCCGCATGGCGTCGGAGCGTTCCAGGTTCTCGCCCCGGGTTTCGTCGGCCTGCTGCCCGATGAACGCGTAGGCGTACTCGGTGAAGCCGCTGGAAGCCGCCAGCAACAGGCCCGTGTGCTTCGGCGATTCGGCCAGCAGACTCTCCATGAGCTTGAGGCCAAACGGCACGGCGCCGGCCACCAGTTCCGGGTCGTCATCGCTCTCATAGGTGGAGCCGCCGGATGCCAGCGCGTTGCCCAGCTTATTCACGGCCATGCGCTTGACGGAGCACCCGCAGCCGGCGGCCAGCAGGCAGCAGGCGATAATGAGTCGTATTGTAGAGGTCACCTGTTTGTCCTCAACTCCCGACGTAACGCCCATGCCGTTTTGCGTCCCGGCATGATTCTGCTTCCCATTTTACGCATTTCAGACTGTTTTGTCCTCGAATCGCGAGGATTGGTTATCGCCGAGCGCCGCCTTTCTTTCCAGGTGCCAGACGCTGCCGCTGCGCTACAATGACCCTTCGTCATGCAAGTACTCCAGGCGGGGCAGCACAAGTTCATCTATCTGGAACTCCAGCCGGAGATGGTGGCCAGTATTGCGCGGCAGGCCGGGTTTGAAACCAGGGCAAAGGATTCGCCGCGGACCATCCATCTCGACTTGAGTGCCCCGGTGCGCCAGGGCCCTTTGTTGCTCTTCGATGCCGCCGACCCGGCCAACCTCGGCTGGTTCTCACGCTGCCAGTTCTACGTGGACGGGCGCACCGGAAGCATCATGCAAACGCCCATGACGTTGGCCAACAAGCGCGACCGCGGCGGCAAGGCGCAACTGCACGCGGTGAAGCTCTCCATCTGCAAGGAACTCCCCGCCACCTTCCGCCTGCCCGGCAACCAGCCGCTCACCGAGCAGGTGTTCTATCACCTGTTCCTGAATTTTCTCAATGCGCTTACCAAGAACGGGGTCGCCGTCTGCGGCGCGGGTTCGATACAGCCGCTGGCGGGGCGCACGGAAACCGTGGGTTCGCGGAATTAGCCGCGGCCCGCGGTTGAAACCCCAAGCGGAGCTAAGATAGCGGTAGCCGGGTATTCATGAAAACCGCCGGACGCCAGTTCACGACCATCAGTGGAGTTCCCCTCGAGCCGCTGTACGGCCCCGGCGATTTCGAGAGCCCACCGCCCGGCGAGTTTCCCTACACGCGCGGCATTCATCCCGACATGTATCGCGGCAAGCTCTGGACCATGCGCCAGTTCTCCGGCTTCGCCACCCCGGAGGAGACCAATCTGCGCTACCACTGCCTACCTGCTGGCGCAGGGACAGACCGGCCTTTCCGTGGCGTTCGACCTGCCCACCCTCATGGGCTACGACGCCGACCACGCCCTGAGTGAAGGCGAAGTCGGCAAGTGCGGCGCGCCCATCTCCTCCCTGGAGGATATGGAGATTCTGTTCCGCGACATTCCGCTGGGCGAAGTCTCCGTCTCCATGACCATCAACTCCACGGCCGCGGTGATGTGGGCCATGTACCTCGCCGTGGCGGAGCAGCAGGGCGTACCGTGGGAGCGGCTTTCCGGCACCCTGCAAAACGACATCCTGAAGGAATACATCGCCCAGAAGGAATACATCTACCCGCCGCGCCCGTCGATGCGGCTGGTCACCGACACCATCGAATTCGGCGCGCTCCGCACCCCGAAATTCAATCCGGTCTCCGTTAGCGGATATCACATTCGCGAAGCCGGCTCCACCGCCGTGCAGGAACTCGCGTTCACTTTGCGCGATGGCTTCGAGTATGTCGATTGGGCGCTCGAACGGGGTCTCGCCATCGACAGTTTCGCCCCGCGCCTCAGCTTTTTCTTCAACGCCCATAGCGATTTCTTCGAAGAGATCGCCAAGTACCGCGCCGCGCGCAAGATCTGGGCCCATGCCATGCGCGAGCGCTACGGGGCGCAGAGCGAGCGCAGCCTCAAGCTCCGCTTCCACGCCCAGACGGCCGGATGCTCGCTCACGTGGCAGCAGCCGTACAACAACGTGGTGCGCACCGCCTTGCAGGCCTTGTCCGCCGTGCTCGGCGGCGCGCAATCCCTGCACACCAATTCGCTCGACGAGGCCTACGCCCTACCCGGGGAACAAGCCGTCACCCTCGCCCTGCGCACCCAGCAGGTGCTGGCGTATGAGA
>JAPKZC010000947.1 GCA_026394025.1 Candidatus Solibacter sp. | reverse complement strand
GGTCCGCGCTGCCTTTCTACAATTCGAAAGTAGCACGAGGGGCCAAGGGGAATGGGGGCTGGAAATGGGCAAGTGATTGAGGGGAAGAAGTTTAAAAAAATAAATGTTCGTGTCACTGATAAAGGTTTCATCAGTTTCGCGGCCGAAAAACTTGAGGGAAAGGGGGAAACTGGAGGCCGCGAAAGTGATGAAACCGTGCAGTGAACTAAACCTTGGCGGGAAGGTCGATCTTTAATGGGTTTTGTTCGGTTTCGAAGGGTGTAGTTTGAGGTTGCGGAAAGAGGATCGTGCGGTGGTGGATGCTGCGGTGGGGAAGGGGCGGCAGGCGAAACGCAGTGGGCCGGCCCAAGCGGCGTGATTGCAACCGGTGATCTGGTGAGGCAATGGGTGCCGCGGAGGTGCCGGATAGAGCGTGGGTACACGTGTGGCATGCCCTGCCGGGAAGGCAGCGCCCCAGAGAGAGGGGATGGGGGCCAGAAGAGATCATGAGCTATCCACGCGGAGTGGAACGGGGCCGTGGCATGGCGGGAAGAATGGCAGTTGGATGAGGATGGCTTTCCCACATTGTGGGCAGAGACGAAGGTGGGTGCGGGTGAGGGCGGAGAGGAAGGCGCGGCAGTCGGCAGGCTGGGGCAGTAACTGGGAGCAGGCCGTGGCGAGCAGTTGTCGACAGAGAGAGAGTTTGGCTTGGCGATGGCAGTTGGCCAGGAAGCCGTAGTAGCGCAAAGAAGGGCACAATCTGCTCCCAATGCCGGCGCCAGAGCTGGCTGATCGGATGCGTTGCAGGCCGGGCGGCACCACGTGCTGGAGGAAACGGCGGCCCTTACCGCAACGCGGTTTAGTTCACTTCAAGCAACTGTATCAGAATTGGCGAATTGATGGACAGGCCCGGAGGCCTGTCCTACTTTCCAATTACCAGCACGTGGAAGCTGTCGGGTAACACCGTGGGGCGGCCCTTCTTGCCGTCCTTGCCTTCGGCGGCTGGGCCGTACTCGGCGGCCAGCATATAGATGCGGTGAGTGGTCTGGTCCACCGTCATGGTGCGGGCGCCGCGCGCGGTGGGTACGGTGTCCACGGCTTCATACTTTCCGTTGACCAGTTTGACGATGGTCATGGTGCCGTCGCCGCCGTTGGAACTGAAGGCGAGGCCGGCGGCGGCATCGAAGCCCGCGCCATCGGTGCCGGCGCCCACCGCGGGCGTGGCGATCACCTTCATGGTGGCGATATCGGTGACGGCCATCATCTTGTTGCTGCACACGCTGAACAACTTCTTGTTTTTGACATCGATAGCGATGCCGGACGGGCCTTCGCACGGGGCCAGCGAGGCGCGCCGGGTCACGCCGGGTTTGGCGGCGTCGATCTCGACGATTTCGCTGGAGTTTTCGATGTTGACGTAGAGCTTGCCGGCGCCATCCATGGCGCAGTTCTCCGGCTTCTCGCCAATTGGGAATGTGGCGATGATCTCATTGTTTTTGGCGTTGATGGCGGTGGAGTCGTTGGAACGGCCATTCATGGTGAAGATGCGCTGCGTCTTGGGTTCGTAGCAGATGGCATCGGGATTCTGGCCGCCCACGGCGGGTTCGCCGGTCTTTTCGAGCGTCTTCAGGTCGAAGATGGTCACGGAGTTGGATTGCCCGTTGGAGATAAATCCCTTGCCCACGTCGCTGGCCACGGCGATGCCGTGCACGCCGTGCAATTGGGTGATCTGCCCGATCGGCTTGCCGGCCTTGATATCCACTACTTCCACAATGCCGCCGTGCGAAGCGAAGATGCGCTGCGTGACCGGGTCGACGGAGAGGTAATCCCAACCGCCGGTGCCGCCTACCTTGATTTTGTTGAGGATCTTGTAGCCTTCGGCGCTGAACGCGACCGCGGCCACGAGGGCGAATAGAACAGTCTTTTTCATTGTAGTTACTCCTTAACTAAGTACTGGTTATGGCGTTTCGACCACTCCCTTACGGTCGTGGCTCAGATAGTAGTGAACGGCCGGGGTCACCACCAATGAGAGAACCATCGAGGCGAGGATGCCGCCGATCACCGCAATGGCCAAAGGTTGGAGCATCTGAGAGCCGGCGCCCAAGGCGAGCGCCAGCGGAATCATGCCGGCCACGGTCGCGAGCGCGGTCATCATGATGGGGCGCAGGCGGCGTTCGCCGGCGCGGATCATGGCTTCTTCGGCGCCGACGCCCTCGGCGCGGAACTTCTGGTCGGCATCGAGCAGCAGAATGCCGTTCTTGGCCACGATGCCGATCACCATGATCAAGCCCATGAATGAGGAGAGGTTGAAGGTGGTGCCGGTGACCAGCAGCGCCAGGAAGACTCCGCAAGTGGAGAGCAGCGCCGAAGCGAGCACGGCGATTGGCGCGGCGAAATTGCCGAACTCGAACAGCAGCACGGTGAAGACCAGCACGATTGCCAGCACCAGCACGAAAGCCAGGTCCTTGAACGATCTCTGCTGCTCTTCAAACTGGCCGCCGTACTGCACCTGTATGCTGGGCGGCAGTTTCAATTCGTCGATAGTCTGCTGTACCTTGGCCATGCCGTCGCCCAGGTTGAGGTCTTCGAAGCGCGCCGTCACCTGCACGTTGCGCTGCAGGTTGTCGCGGCGGATTTCGGTCTGGCCGGGGATCTCGCGCATGCCGGCCAGGGTGCCGATGGTGCCGGTCTTGCCGGTGCCGGAGATGAGTAGCGTATTCTGAATGGCTTCGAGCGAAGCGCGGGTGCGTGCGGGGAAACGCACGCGGATGCCATAGGAGCGGTCATTGACCACCACGGGCGGCGGGGCCGGCTCGCCTTGCAGCAAGGCGCTGGCATCCAACTCCACTTCCTGCGTGGTAAAGCCGGCGCGGGCGGCGGCGGCTTGATCGATGTCGAAAACCGTAGCCGGTCCGCTGATGGTGTTTTCGATGCCATCCAACACGTCGACCACGCCCGGGATCTTCTTGATGGCGCCGGCGATTTGCGGCGCCCAGGCGTGCAGCAATTCCGGATCCTGGCCGAAGAGCTTGATGACGACGGGTTCGGGCGCGCTGGTGAGATCGCCGATCATGTCCTGCAAGAGCTGGGGAAATTCCACGTCGAGCACCGGTTCGGCCTTCTTGATTTTGGCGCGCACGGCGGCGATCACTTCTTCGCCGCTGCGTTTGCGGTCGCGTTTCAGTTTGACCGCGATATCGCCGGTATTGGCCTCGGTCACCTGAGCGAGTCCCAGTTGCATGCCGGTGCGGCGCGACGTGCTCTCCACTTCGGGCGTCTTGCGGAGAATCTCTTCCACGTGGGTGATGACGCGATTTGTCTCTTCGAGCGAGGAGCCGGCGGGCATGATGTAGTCGAGGATGAAGCCGCCTTCGTCCATGGCGGGCAGCAGATCGCTGCCGGTGTGGGTATAGCAGAGATAGCTGCCGCCGACGAGGGCCAGAGAGAAGACGGCGAGAATCAGCGGGTGCTTCAGGGTGGTGCGCAGGGTGCTTTCGTAGATGCGCATCAGGCGGCCGGGCCCGGTGGCGGCGGCGTGATGTTTTTGCTTGCGGATCAAGTAGTGGCTGAGCGTCGGGGTCCAGGTGAGCGCCAGGGCGAGAGACGTGAGCAGGGACATGCCCACCGTGACGGCGAGTGCGCGGAAGAAGACACCGGTAACGCCGGTGATGGCGATCAGCGGGAGGAAGACCACGATGGGGGTGATGGTGGAGCCCACGAGTGGAACGCGAATCTCGCGGATGGCGCTGCGGATGGCTTCGGCGCGCGATTGGCCGCTATCGCGGTGCATGACGATGTTTTCCACGACGACGATGGCATCGTCGATCACCAGGCCCACGTCGGCGGCCAGGCCGCCCAGCGTCATCAGGTTGAAGCTCTCATTCATGATGCGCAGCATGATGAAGGTCACGGCGATGGTGGCGGGGATGACTAACCCGGCGACCAGCGAAGTGCCCCAATCGCGGAGGAACAGCACCATGATGAGGGACGCCAGCACGAGGCCGATCAGGATGGCGTCCCGTACACTCTCAATGGAATCCTTGACGATTTCCGATTGATCGTAGAACGGGCGCAGATCGATGCCCTTCGGCAGTTCCTTGCGGATACGCGCGATTTCCGCATGCACCGCATCGGCCACCACCACGGTATTGCTGTCCGGCTGCCGGTAGACGCTGAGCAGTACGGCGGGCTTGGCGTTGGCGGTGACCACGGTGTAAACCGGCATTACGCTGGGGCCGACGGTGGCCACGTCGCCGATGCGCAGCGGCGCTCCGGCGGGGGTGGTCTTGATGACGATGTTGCCGATGTCGCCGGCGGTGCGCGCCTGCCCGCTGACCAGGCTCATCACCAACTGGTGATTGGCCTCGATCAGGCCCGGCGAATCGATCATGTTGCTGCGCCCGATGGCGTCCAGGATATTGGGAATCGTGACGCCGGCCTGTACGAGTTTGGCGGGGTCCGGCTGTACTTCGAATTCGGGCACCTGGCCGCCCTGTACGACGATGGAGGAAACGCCGGCCTGCCGGTTGAGACGGGGCTTGAACTCGTAGTTGGCCATCTCCCAGAGCTTGTCCTGCGTGAACTTGTCCGAGGTCATGCTGTAGCCCATGATCGGAAACGCCGCGAAGGTCAGGCGGTTCACGGTGATCTTGGCGGTGGCCGGCAGGGTGGATTGGGCGCGCGCCATGGCGGCGTTGACCAGTTCCAGCGTGCGGTACATATCGACCTTCCAGGAAAAGAACAGATCGATTTCCGCCGTGCCGCGGCTGGTGATGCTCCACAAATGATCCAACCCAGGCACCGTATTGACCGCCTCTTCGATGGGCTTGGTGACGGTGACCAGCATCTGATCGATGGGAAAAACGCCGTTATCGATGCCGACCACGATGCGCGGAAAATTGGTCTCCGGGAAGACCGAGACCGGAATGGTGAGGGCGAGATATGCGCCCACGGCGATCAGCGTGAGGATGACGAAGATGATGGGCTTGCCGTGACGGGCCGTCCAGTGCGGGGCGTCGCCCGCGTCGATCCGTGGGGCGATCTGTGGGCTGATCGGGTCGCTCATTTGGATTTTGGCTTGGCCTCGCCCTTCTTCTGGTCCTTGACGGGCGTCTCCTCGGGGGCGTTCTCGTCCTCGTCCGGCGCCTCTTTCACGGTGAGGTCGATGATCTTGACCTTCGCCTTGTCGTCCAAGCCGATGCCCCCCACGATCACTACTTCTTCGCCGGGGCGGACGCCGTTGAGGATCTGCACCTTGTCGCCCTCGCGGACGCCCAGTTTCACGCTGCGGCGGTGGGCGATGTGGTCGGCCGTGATCACCAGACAGGCCGTGCCGCCCTCTTCGCCGGGCAGGACCGCCGCGACGGGAATCACCGTTGCAGCCTTGATCACCTCCGTCATGATGGTGACGTGCACGCTGGTGCCGGGCTTGAGTTGTTCGCCGGGGTTCTCTGCCTGCACCCAGACCTGAAGGGTGGTGCTATTGGGATCCGTGGCCGGGCTGACCACGGTGACCTTGCCCTCCACCGTGTGGTTGGTATCCACTTGGGTGATGGTGGCGGGCTGGCCGACTCTCACGGATGCCGACTGGTTCTGCGGAACGTTGGCGCGCGCGATGACTCGGGAGATATCCATCACCGTGACCAGGGGGGCGCCGGGCGTGGCCATCTCGCCGGCGTAGAGCGGGCGATCGGCCACTACGCCGGAGATCGGGCTGACAATTTGCGAATAGCTCACCTGGACTTGCGAAGACTGCAGGTGGCTGCGCGCGGCGTCCACCTGCGAGGCCGCAGTCTTGAGCTGTTCCTGCTTGCCGACGGATTGGAGCGCGCGCAGATGCTCCTGCGCGGAGAGGAGTGCGCCGTGGGCCTGTGCGTACGCCACCTGCGCGTCATCCACCAGTTTGCGGGCGAGCGCGCCTTGCTGGAAAAGCTTCTCGCGATTGTCGAGTAGCTTTTTTGCGGCGTCCTCGGTCTGCTTGGCGGTATCGACGTCGGTCTGCGCCTTGACTATGGATTCGGGAATCTGGGCCGAGGTGGTGGCGCGGAGGTTGGCTTCGGTTTGCGCCAGCAGAGCCTGACTCTCGCTTTCGCCGGCGGCCAGGTCTCGGCTCTCCAGGACGGCGAGCAACTGGCCCTGTTTGACGTGGTCGCCGCGCTGCACGAGGAAGCGCTGCACCGGCGCCGCGATCTTGGCCGTCACCCCTGCCTGGTCGCGCGGGAACAGCATGCCATCGCCCGCGACGGTGCGCCGGATGGTGTCCTGGGTGACGGCGGTCACCTGGACGGGGGCGGGGGCTTCGGCTTCCGCCGTCTCCTTCTTGGAGCAGGAGACAAGCAGTAGGAGGGGAATGAGCAGGAGAGGTTTCTGATTCATGGGCTAAAAGGCCCCCGTTAGAGTTTGTAGGGCGGCCAGCGCCAAACGGTAGCGCGCCAGTCCGTCGTCGTAGGCGTTGCGCGCGCTGAACAGTGTGGCCTGCGCGTCCACCACTTCGAGGACGCCGACTTCGCCGGCCTCGTAACGCAGCGTGGTGAGCTTGAGGCTTTCCTCGGAAAGATCGAGCGAGTGCTTGAGCGACGCCACTTGGCTGGAGGCGACGTTAGCCTCCAGGTAAAACCCATGCAAGTTGGAGAGCAACTGGCGCTGCGTGAAACTGAGATCGGTGCGCGCCTGCTGTAGTTTGAGTTCGGCCTGCTTCACCTTGGAGCGCGCCGCGCCCCAGTTCCACACCGGAACGTTGAGGCTGGCCACCACGGAGTTGCCGATGTTGTTCTGGCCGAATTCGTTGTGCAGCGCGTATTGACGGGCCTGAAGACCAACCCAATAGTCCACTGATAGGGTGGGTAGCAGGCCGGCGCGGGCGCTCTTGATGCCGAAGGTTTCCTGCGTGACGGTGGATTGCGCGGCGCGAATTTCCGGGTTGCTCTTTTGGGCGAGCGCCTCAATTTCGGGGAAGGCGGCGAGCGGCGCGAGGCGGTCCAGGTCGTCGGCGACGGTGTAGTCCTGGCGGAAGTCGGGGAAGAGGAAGACCGCGAAACCGATGCGCGCTTTATCGTAGGCGAGTTGCCCCTCCTGCACGTCGCGCTGCCGTTGGTCCAGGGTGAGTTGCGCCTTGACCACGTCGGAGTGGGCGGCTTCGCCGCCGGCCTCCTGCTTCTGCGTGATATCCACGAACTGCCGGGCTTCCTGAAGGCTGCGTTGCGCGTTGTTATAGTGGCGCTGCGCCAACGCCATACCGTAGAAGTTCTGCACCACGACGGCGGCCAATCCGCGCGATGCGATTTCCACCTTGGCGCGCGCGATGGCTTCGGCGGCGATGGTCATCTGGTAATCGGCGCGTTTGCCGGGCGCGTAGACATCGGCATGCACGTTGGCCAGGTTAGTGTAAAGACGGGGCCCATCGTTGGGCACGAAGGTGAGGCTGTTATCGGGTCCGTTGGATTGCGTGTAGCTGAATCCGTTCAGCCAGTTGGCGCTGGGCAGGAGCGCGGCTTTGGCCTGCACCCTATCTTCGCGCGCCAGGCGGGCCGCAATATCGGCAGAGAGCAGTTGTTGGCTGTTGGCCTTGGCGCGCTCCATGGCCTCCTGCAAGGTGAGGGTGAGCGCGGGCGTGGGAGTCTGGGCGAATGCGCCACAGCGCA
Source organism: Candidatus Solibacter sp. (assembly GCA_026394025.1). Taxonomy (GTDB): domain Bacteria; phylum Acidobacteriota; class Terriglobia; order Bryobacterales; family Bryobacteraceae; genus Solibacter. Next base: position 6,658 of record JAPKZC010000947.1, on the reverse strand, counting down.
GGGCCAAGGCGAGGCCCAGTATCGGCAGTATGCGCGGCATCGAGAGTGTCCAGTATAGTATCCGGCAGATGAACAGACGATGAATCATTTGGGCAAGGTTACGGTGAAGGTATCTGGTTCGGCAGATCCAACGTCGGAGCCGAGGACACGCAGGTCACGTGATCGACCCTGAAGGCTGATGGCTGCAGAGTTCCGCGGAAGGGGCGGGTGCGAAGTGGGGATGCAAAACCGTTTCTCACGCTCCCCAACGGGTGTTGTTCGGTCCGGTGACGCGGTCGCGACTACGCCGGCTGATCCGGCATCACAGTCCTCTCACACCGTTTCCTCCGGCCAGTGTACGATAACGCCACTCGAGTCCGGAGTATTCTTGACGGTGATGTTCATGGAACCATCTATGGGTTCTCCGCACCCGGTCAGGTCACCGCGGGTACCGTATGCCTTTACCGCTCCCCGGAACGATCCTTCCCTCGCACCAACCTGGGATACGGCGTGTTCCAGCCTTTGGCGTCCCACCACAGGATTTTGTTGAGGGTTTCCGCCGGGGCGTCGTCGATGGCTTTGAAATTCATCGCCATGGATTGCTTTGCGGCCCACAACTGGCGGCCGGCCAAAGCGGCCACCGGCGGGTTCATCTCATCCAGCGCCACCTTGGGCAGCTGATTTTCGTAGGGCGTGAGGTCCGCTTTGGCGGTGAAGACGCTGGTCATGGGGCGCGCCGATTCGAGCGCGCGGGTGCGCCGTGGGATGCGGAAGATCTCCTGAATGGTGCGGATCATGCTGGTGTGATTGTAGTGGTTGGAATCCACTGCATCGCGGCGGATGTGCGGTCCGATGGCCAGGGCCAGGGTGCGGTGACCGTCGACGTGATCGACGCCATCCTGAGCGTCGTCTTCGGTTACGAGGATGAGGCTGTTGGCCCAGACCTTGCTTTTGGTGATGCGTTCGACGATGCGGCCCAGCGCCAGATCGTTGCCCGCCACCATGGCGCGGGGCCGGGGGACCTCGGGACTGGTGCCGTTGGTGTGGTCGCTGTTGAGCGAGATGATGGTGAGCTGCGGGATCTGGCCGGCTGCTTCGAGTTCGGCGAATTCCCGCAGGTACTCGGCGGCGCGAATCTGGTCGTTGATGGAGAGAGTGGGGTAGGGATAGCGTTTGCTCGAGTAGGGCGCCAGTGCGGGCACGCCGCTGCGCGAGCCCACGATGGTCTGCCAGCGGTTTTCCTGGTAGGCCTTCCAGTACTCGGTCCAGCTCAGGTCGTCGGACTCATTCATGTCGACGGTGTTCTGGCGGACGGGGTCCCAGCGGGCGGGCAGTTGAAATTCGCCGTAGATGCGGACGGTGAGCGGCTTGGCGGCGGCCTGCCAGAAGAAGCCAGTGGGGGCCACGACGAGGGCGTCGGCCATGTTGTAGGCGTAGCCGCGCGGGGAGGCGGCAAAGGCACGTTCCACGTAATCGCTGACGAAGCCCTGCATGAGCCACTGGTGGCCATCGAAGCTGATGGCGCCGCCGGTGTGGAAGTTGTCCAGCACGACGAATTTCTCGGCGAGGGCGTGGTGATTGGGGGTGACGTCGCGGCCGTACATGACAAGTTTGGGGTCGCCGTTGGCCTTGGCTATATCGCCGAAGACCTGGTCGTAGGTGCGGTTCTCCTTGATGATGAGAAACACGTGCTGGATGCCGAGAGAGGGCAGATTGGCGATACCGCCGGCGGGAGCGAACCGCGGGCTGTTGGCGGCGCGCACTTCGCGGGTGCCGGCGGCCAGTTGGGCCGGAGAGAGCGCGGGGATCCGCTCGAGCGAACCTTCATAGACCCGCGAGTTGAATGCGCCCTTCTTGTTGTCGGTGTTGCCGACACCCTTGATATTCAGCACGCGGAGGGAGCCATCGCCGGCCAGGGCCACGGCCGTGGGGAACCACGCGGTGGGAACGGCGCCGGCGACCTGCCATTTGCCGGCGGATTCGCGGAGCAGGGCGATGGCGTTATTTCCACCGCAGGCCACGCACCTTGCCCCCGGGCCCAACGGCGAGTTGCGAAGGCGCCAGGCCGACGGTCACCTCCCGCACGCCACCCCCCTTCATGTCCAGCACGCTGACGGTGCCGGAGGTGGAGGCGCCGGTCACCGGGTCCGTGACCACGCGGGAGCCGGAGGAGGGGGCCACCGTATCGTTCGGCCCGGCGCGCCGTCCCGCGCGGTTGGAGACGAAGACCGACCCGTTGGCCACGGCGACGCCGAACGGCGCCATGCCGACATTGATCTCCTTGCGCAGTTCCAGCGTATCGGCGTCGATGATGGCGAGGGTATTGCTGCGACTGAAGGCTACGTAGGCGAGCCGTCCATCGGGCGAAAAGGCGATCCCGGTAGGCAGGGGATGGCCGTTGAGTCCGATGCGGCTGGATTCCCCTGGCATCCCCAATTCGGAGATCTTGGTAATGAGGATACTGTCCGGCCCGTTGCGGGCGGTCTCACTGGCCCAGAGTTCGCGGTCTCCGGGGCGGAAGGCGATGCCGGCGTACGAGGTGGTACGCGTCGCGATCTCGGCCACCTTCGTGCCGGTGGAGCCATCCAGGATCAGGATGCCGCGGGTGTTGAGCACCGCAAGGACGCGCCGTTGGGAATCGTAGGTCATATCGACGGGGCGACCGGGGATCACGGTCTGCTCGCCCCACGGGCGCAGCAGTTGATTGAGCGGCAGGAGGAAGAATCCGCCGGGCTGTTTGCCGATGGCGACGGTGCTTGTCAGAATCGGAAAGATGCGGCTTTGCTGGGCCAGCAGAGCGGCGGCGGCCAGGGCGAACACGCAAAGGATAGGCTTACGCATGGAGCCTACATGTTATCCGGTGGCGGTCACGATTGCATGAGGGCTGAGGCTTGCCTGCCCCTGTAACCCTGGGCGCAATGCGTGCGCCAAATCACTCTGGCGGTATAATTGAATTTCATGCGTTTTCTTCCTGGCTTGATTCTCGTCGCGTGCGCCACCTGTGTGTTTGGACAGACCGGGGACGCCCCGGAAGTAGTTCGCGCCAAGGCCGGAATCGAACGTTTGCGCCGCCTGGTTGAGGCGGGCGCGGCTCCGCGGGCGCAACTGGCGCAGGCAGAGGCGGCCATCGCCGATGCGGAGGATGCGGCACTGCTGCGACGCACGGTATACGGCAACGAACTGAGCGACGATCAGGCCGACGAAATGCTGGCGGCGGCCGAACGGCGATTGGAGCGGCGGAAGCAGGCGCTGGCGGACGGGCGGAAACTGGTGGATGGCGGCGTGGCGTCGCTGCTTTCGCTGACACCTCTGCTGGAGGAACTCGACGGGGCGCGCAAGGAACAGGATCTGGCCGAATCGCGCGCCCGATTCACGCGCGAACTGGCGCACATGGCGCGCGCCGAAGAACTGCTAGAAAGCAAGCTGAACCACGATCCCGCGTTGGTCCACGAGTTGGCCGACCGGTACGATGGCGACGGCATCTTCACCATGGGCACGTTCGCGCACGTGGAACTGGATTTCGAATCGCAGTTCGGCAAGCCGATGCCGGTGAGCGCCGTGGGCGAGACGGCGGTACACCGTTCGCTGGGCTTCGACCACCGGGGACGCGTCGACGTGGCCATTCACCCGGATCAGCCCGAAGGCCGCTGGCTGCTGGAATACCTGGTGGAGAAGCACATTCCCTACTTCGCTTTCCGCCAGGCAGTACCCGGAAGGGCCACGGGAGCGCATATTCATATCGGTCCGATGAGCACGCGCTTCAAACTCGGCGGATAATGTAAGCTCCATGACTGATCCAAAGCTCCGGGTTCTGATCTCCGCCGAACAGATTCAGACCCGCATAAAGGAACTAGGCGAGAAGATCTCCGCGGATTACCCCACCGGGAATCTTCACATGATTTGCATTCTGAAGGGCGCGGTTTTCTTCATGACGGACCTGGCGCGCGCCATGAAACGCGATGTCCAGGTGGATTTCATGGGCATCTCGACGTACGGCAAGGGCAAGAGCAGTTCGGGCGAAGTCAAGGTCACCAAGGATCTGGACATTTCGCTCGAAGGCGCCGATGTGCTGATTGTGGAAGACATTGTGGACAGCGGGGTGACGCTGAACTATTTGATGCACGTGTTGGATCAGCGCAAGCCGCGGTCCATCCGCATCGCGGCCCTTATGGATAAGCCCGACCGCCGGCTGCGGCCGGTACACGTGAGCTATGTCGGCTTCCAGATTCCCGACGAGTTCGTGGTGGGATACGGCTTGGATTACGCCGAGAAATATCGCAATCTGGACGATATCTGCGTGCTGGACGACCCGAGCGCGACGTAGGCGGCGGAGGGTAGCCGCGCATGCTCACCGCTCTATACGTGGTGGCGAGAATTCTTGCCAACCCGGCGTCCAACGTGTTCCAGAAACAACTGACGCAGCGCTCCGCCAATCCCCTGTTCATTATTGGCGCGACGGACGCGCTACTGACGCTGGGCGTGCTGCCGCTCTTCTTGTTGGGTGCGCTCCGGCTGCAATTCGGGGCGGGGTTCTGGACGAACATGGTGGTGGCGGCGGCGCTGGGCGTGGCCAGCAACGTACTGCTGGTGTACGCGCTGCAATCGACCGGCCTGAGCGTGCTGGGGCCGATCAACGCGTACAAGTCGGTGATCAGCCTGGTGCTGGGGGTGTTCCTGCTGGGCGAGGTGCCGGCGCCGATGGGCGCGATCGGAGTTCTGCTGATTGTGGCGGGGAGCTACTTCGTGGTGGACCGGGATGCGGACCAACCGCGAAGCAGCGCCTTTGCACGGTTCTTTCGGGAGCGAGGCATACAGTTCCGATTCGCGGCACTAGCCGTGTCCGCAACCGAAGCCATCTTCCTGAAGAAAGCCCTGCTGCTATCTTCTCCCCTGATCACGTTCGTTTTCTGGGCGATTTTGGGGCTGCCCATCGCGGCGGCGGCAATCGCACTGCTGCTGAGGGGGCGAGTGGGGCAAGAAGTGGTGGTGCTGCGCGACGAGTGGCCTACGTACGCGCGCCTCGCGACTACCACGGGCGTGATGCAACTGACCTCGCTGTTGACGTTCGGGAAGCTGCAGGTGGGGTACTCGCTGGCGCTCTTTCAGTTGTCCACGCTGATCAGCGTGTTTCTGGGATATCGCTACTTCCAGGAGGGGCAGATTCGGAAGCGGCTCCTCGGATCGGCGATAATGGCTGCCGGCGCCGCGCTGATTGTGTTCCTGGGCCACTCGTCCTATTGATCGGGATCGAAGTGGCGATCCAGGTAGAGCCACAGGACGCGGGAGAAGCGGGTCACGGCGGGGACAAACGGAAGGTAGGCCACAAAGGCCGCCACCAGCACGAAATCGAAGCGCCACGCGGTCAGCCACCACAGCAACAGCACCAGTTTGAGGACCGGCGGGATGGAGAGCAGGTAGCTGAAATACATCGCGCCCAGAAAGTACCCCTGCTCGCGTTCGTATTTCAAGCCGCACTCCGCGCAGCGCTCGTACATGGCGAGGTACGTGCGCCACAGCGGTCCACGAAAAATCTTCCCCTTGTGGCAGCGCGGGCACAACTCGCGGGCGATGGCTTGAAATTGCATGGGAGCTACTCGAACTTCGGGCCGATGCCGAGCTTTCTGCCGAGACGGAGCCAGCGCGAACCGGAGGCCATGCGGATGCGTTCCGCGAGCACGTCCGCGCGCTCCTTTTCCTGGCGCGCCTGGTCTTCCGCCGCTTGCCAGGCATCCACTATCTGATGGCTCGCGCTGTGGTCGAAGATGAAATCGTGCTTTCTGGCGATCAGGGGCTGGGAAGTATCGTGGTCGAACAGGATTCCGTGCTCGGGCACGTTCTCCGTCATAAAATCGACCGTGTGGAATCCGGCGCCCAGCAGTTGGGCGAGCAGGGCCGTGGCGCCGAATTCGCGCATTTCGAGCGTAGCCCCGCTGCCGCCATGAAACGTGAGATCGTCGCGGATCTCTAGCGTGCCATCGCGGCGGCGGTTGATGAGCACGCTGGAATCTCCCAGCAGAACGATACGGAATTCGTGGAGGTCCGGGAAATGTTCGCGCAGGCGGTCGGCGGGATTGCAGTACACGGTGATGCCCATGAACCCGTGAGGCTTCAGCATGCGCCGGGTTTCTTCCAATGCGCGCTCCACGGGGGGCGCGATGTGCTCCAGCACGTCGGCGGAGAGGATGAAATCGTACCGCCCGGCAAGCTCGGGGTGAGACTCCGTGAAATCGAGGCGAGGTTCGCGGTCGTAGAAGGTGTTGGTGTAGTCGAACTTCTCGGCCAAGAGGCCGTTGTAGCAATCCTTGTCGCTCATGCCCAGGCCGCGGATGGCCTTCATTTGGGGGAACGCGTGCAGCGGCAAACTGCGTCCGAAGATCTCGATGGAGAGCAGATGGATCAATGCGCGTACCCGCACGTTAGACCCGCAGGCGCAGGTGGCGGGCTCGCTGGCGAAGGGCTCGACCTGGTTATAGGCGCCGCAGAGATTACAGGTGAAGCAGACCATGGGGACTTTCAGGGTACCAGCGCCCGGGTCTTCCATGTGGTGCGGAAGCCGGGCGGCAGATCGAGGCGGCGGGCTTGCACGAAAAAGCTACCTACGCCCGGCAGGTCGGCAAGAGAGAGGGTGTCGCCGGACTCGATGGTCCAACCGCGGCCATTCGCGGCGGCGCGTGATTCC
>JAPKZC010000786.1:6094-7880 GCA_026394025.1 Candidatus Solibacter sp. | reverse complement strand
CGTTTCCGTGCGCTATTCTCAGTGGGGAACGCGCCGGCCCAGGAAGGCAGGGATGTCGCGTGAGCCCTGTGTGACGGCGACGATCTCAATCGGCCGGCGGTCGGCACGGTAGATGATGAGGTAAGCGCCGACCGGCCAGAACAGGACTGGATGTGGGGTGAGGTCGTCGCGCCGGTGGCCGAGGCCCGGCGTTTGCCCGAGGGCCTCGAATGCATCGAACAGCTTTCCGATCCAGCGATCAGCGGCGTCCAGGCTATCCGCGGCGATGTATTCCCAAATTTCATCGAGATCGAAGTCCGCATCGGCGCCGAGGACGTAGTCACTCACGCGCGGGGCTTTCGGCGCTGCTCGCTCTTGCGCTGCATTCGGGCTCGGGCCGCGGCCGGTTCAACGACTTCGCCGCGATCCAGGGCGGCGAGGCGGCGGCCGAGTTCCTGGTTGAATTCCGCCAGTTGGGTGGCGCGCGCCGAGTCGTGGTCCTCCAGAAGGCGGAGCGCTTCCCGGACGACTTCGCTCGCCGAATTGTAGCGGCCCGATTCCACTTTGGTGCTGACGAATTTTTCGAGTTCCGGAGTGAGAGAGACGTTCATGGCGAAAGTGCTCCGTGTGCTTTCAGGCTAGCGGGCATAACGAAAATTGTCAATGTCTGTTATTTCGCGACGTTCCTCACCGTCTCTTCCAACTCTTCCAGCGCGCCGGCGAAGAAGTGGTCTTCAGCCCCAATCCAGTGGAGTTGCTTGGGCGCAGCGCAGCGCTCATACATCTCTTCAATCTCCGCGCGCGGACCGTACTGGTCGCTGGTGCTCTGGATGAAGATCTTCGGCGTCGCGCAGCGCTCCAGGTGATCGGGCGGGCCCCAGCGTGTCGGGTACCCGGCGGCCATCAGGAAACTCGCGCCTTCGCTTTCGCATCCCAGGCGCGCGATCACACGGGAGCCGAACGAAAAGCCCGCCAGCGCAAAGGGGAGAGCGGGATAGCGCTCGCGGAGCCACCCGAGCGCTGCGCGGGCGTCTTCGATTTCGCCTTCCAGGTGCGCGTACTCGCCCGCACTGGAGCCCACGCCGCGGAAGTTGAAGCGCAGCACGACCGTGCCCGCGCGGCGCAATCCGCGCGCCATGCGGTAGACCACCCTATTGTGCAAGGTACCGCCGAAAAGCGGGTGAGGATGGCACACCACGGCGGCCATCCGCGGCGTGCCATCCTCCGGCTCTTCGAGCAGCCCCTCCAGGCGGCCGGCGGGACCGGCGAGGCTGATCGACTCGATGCGGCGCGCCACAACGCGTCAGTTCGTGCGGTAATTCGTAAACTGCAGGTCGATGCCGAAATCGGCGCCGCGCAGCAGCGCCATGACCGATTGCAGAGTGTCGCGGTCCTTGCCGGCGACGCGCACGAAGTCGCCTTGGATGGAGGCCTGCACCTTGAGCTTGCTGTCCTTGATTTTCTTGACCAGTTCGCGGGCCTTCTCGATGGCGATGCCCTGCTGCATGGTGATCTCCTGCTTCACCGTGGACCCGGCGGCGGGGATGATCTCACCGTACGTCAAGCCCTTCAACGGGACCTGGCGTTTGATCAGTTTGGATTGCAGGATATCCACCACCGCCTTGATCTTGAACTCGTCCTTGCTGGTCAGCAGGATTTTGTTGTCTTTCTCATGGAACTCGATATTGGAATGCGAGTCCTTGAGGTCGAAGCGCTGGTGGACTTCTTTCAACGCCTGTTGGATGGCGTTGTGCACTTCCGGCATTTCGATTTTGGAGACTACGTCAAAGCTAGTATCGGGCATACG
>JAPKZC010000786.1:0-6039 GCA_026394025.1 Candidatus Solibacter sp. | reverse complement strand
TTATTCGCGCTCCGTTTCGGAGGATTCGGGCTCCGCACGGTTGATATCTAATCCTAGAATAGAACCCGATCGATGGCGAAGGGGGCTGACGCGGCGAACGGGCTCAATGCGCGTCGCCATGCGTGGCTCAGCGGGCGCGGGCGGCGCCGCTTGGGGGGGCTGTGGGAGCGCGGGCGTGGTGGCGAGCGCAGGCGCCGGCACAGTTTCGGGTTTCCGGGTAGCCAGAGCAGCCAGCACACGCCTGGAGATCTCATCCACCATCACCCCCATGGCGGCATCCAAGGCCACGGTGACCGCGGCGCGCACCTGTTCCTCATCCACCACGGCGACAAACGGGGCGGCGGTCACGGCGGGAACACGCGATGCAGCGCCTGGTTCGCGGGGTACCAGGACAGCGCGATCTGCTTCCGCCGCTTTGGCCAGAGGTTTGACGGCTGCGATCAGGGCGCTGGCCTCGAACGGCTTGAGCAGCGTGCCGTCGGCTCCTGCGCGCGCCACGGCGGCTTCATCCAGCGTCTCCATGAAGCCTGCGGTGAGGATCACGCGAACATGGCGATGGCGCGGGCTCATCTTGAGGTACTGGCAAATTTCGTAGCCGGTACGGCCGGGCATGACGACGTCCGCCAGCACGACGTCGGGATCGACGTCGTCGAGGCGGATCAGTGCGGAATCGGCGTTGCTGACGGTGACGACTTCATAGCCCTCTTCGCTAAGGATTCGCTCGCCCATGCGCTGGGCGTGGGGGCTGTCGTCCACCAGCAGAATGCGGCTCATTGCTTGGCCGGCGGAGTCGGGGCCTGAGCGCCGGCCGGAGCTGGCGGCTGAGGCTGCTTCTGTTCCTGCTTCTGCTCGTCCTGTTTGGCCCTGGACTTCTTTTTCTGGTCCTTCACGGCCTGAAGTTGCTGCGCCTCCTTCTTCTTGCGGTCGGACTGCGCTTTCTTCACGGCGTCCTGCTGCTGCTTGAGCTGCTTCTGATATTCCTTCTTCTGCTGGGCCGGGGTCATGGACGCCTGTTTGGCGGTATCGTTCGGGTCGGGCGCCTTGGCGGCGTTTTCCGTGGCGGCCGGCGCGGCCGGAGTGGCCGGAGTGGCGGGCGCGGCTTCGGCGCCGGGCACGTTGGCGCGCACTTCCTTCCCCTTGTCGATTTCGCTATCGCTGCCCGGATTGCTGATGCTGACTTCGTTGGTACCGAGCGCGCCGGGATTGGCGGCTGCCGGCGGCACGCTCTCCGGAATCCTGGGCCTGAAGCCTTCCATCGGGGGAGTCCCGGATTTCGCCGCTGCCCTCATATCCGGACGCGAGCGGAAGAGGCCCCAGAAATGGCTGATCATGGACGCATTGGTGCGGTTCTCCAGCTCATACTTCATGCGCGCCATGGCCACGGTGTCGGCCTCGGGAACCGTGCGCTTCATGACTTCAAGCTGCGCCCGGGCATCTTCGGCATGGATGCTGAGCGGGTAGTCCTTGACGATGCGCTGGTACGCCGTCACCTGCTGATTCTCGAAACGGTCGCCCATCCGGTGGTAGCTCTCGGCCATCTGCCAGAGGGCTTCGTCAGCCTTGCTATAGATAGGGAATTGGTCCACCATCGCCTGGAAGCGGTTGGCGGCGGCCGGGAAACTGCCCTTTTTCTGATACAGCGTGCCCACGCGGAACTCGCTATCGGCCAGCACTTCCTGAATGTCGCGCAGCTTCTGCTGCGCCAGGGGAGCGAACTTGCTGTTGGGGAATTGCAGGATGAGCTGCTTGCACTCCTGCTCCGCGCGCAGCGCGTGCATGGGGTCGCGATCCGGCTTCTCCATCTGCTTGTAATGGATGTCGCAGACCTTCTCCTGCGCTTCGGAGGCCTCTTCCATGGCGGGGTAGAACAGGATGAAGTCCTTGTACTCGGCTTCGGCCTGCGCCAAGCCATGGCTGCCGCCTTCGCGGAACCAGGCATCGGCGATGGCCAGCTTGGCCTTGGCCAGATATTCGCTGGTGTCGTAGGTATTGATGAGGTTCTGCAGCAGCAGGCGCGCGATTTCGAAACGGCTGTGCTCGATATCGTTGATGGCCTTGTCAAACAGTACCTTATCGGGCTGCTGCGTGTCCTTGGTGATGGGGTTGTTGTACTTCTTGCGGCGAATGCCACAGCCGCCCAGGAGTACCGCAACCGCCAAAACCACAGCGGTAGAACGAATCGCGTTTCGAACCATAATCACTCAATCACTCCGACCAGACTTAGCACGGGACCGCGGTAGCCTGCACCGCGATCTCACGCATCTCACGTAGCGTGGTCTCCGGGTCCGCACTGTGAAAGATCGCCGACCCTGTGACGATCCAGTCACACCCCGCGCGCACCACTTCCGCCAGATTCTTCTTGTGCACGCCGCCATCGATTTCGATGGGCAGCGCCAACTTCTTCTCACGGCGCAGGCTATCCAGTTTGCGAACCTTATCCAGCACGTAGGGAATCAACTTCTGCCCGCCAAATCCCGGATTCACACTCATCAGCAGCACGTAATCCGCCATTTCCACCACGTCTTCCAGAACCGCCACCGGGGTGGCCGGATTGAGCACCACACCCGCCAGGGCGCCGGCTTTGCGGATCATGCCGAGCACGCCATCCAGGTGGCGTGCCGCTTCGTAGTGCACAGAGACCGAATTGGCTCCCGCCTCGACGAACGAGGTCACAAAACGCTCTGGATTTCCGATCATCAGGTGCACGTCCAGGTGCAGTTTGGTCGCTTTGCGCACGCATTCCACCACCGGCGGGCCGATGGTTAGATTGGGCACAAAATGGCCGTCCATGACATCCAGATGGAGCATTTTTGCGCCACCGCGCTCCATACGCGCGACGTCATCGGCCAAGCGGGCAAAGTCCGCCGACAGGATGGATGGAACAATTTCAATCATTTACGGGCTATGCCGATTTTATCACACAGGCATAGAAACCGTCCCCGGGATCGCGCCCCGGAATCCGGCGCATGCGCCCGGTAACGAATTCCTCCGGCACCGCCGCGGTGACGCCTTCATTCTCCTCGGGTTCGAGCGAGCAGGTGGAATACACCAGGACGCCGCCGGGGGCGAGAGCGGCGCGCGCGTGGGCGAGCAAGGCCGACTGGCGGCCGCGCAGGTCGTCGAGATCGGCGGGCTTGAGCCGCCACTTGATTTCCGGATTGCGTCCCAGGGTTCCGGTGCCCGAGCAGGGGGCGTCCACCAGAATGCGGTCGAAGGGGCGGGCAAAGGGCAGCGGCCGAGTGCCGTCGAGCACCACCAGGTTGCCGGTCAGCGGCTTGAGCTGGACCAGGCGGTGAAAGTGCAGATCGGCGGCGATGGCCTCGACGCCCGCTTCCAGCGCCTGCGCGGTCTTGTTCCCCGGCGCGGCGCACAGGTCGAGAAAGCGGTGCCCGGGAGCGAGTGAGAGCAGCGGCACGATGGATTGCGAGCCGATGTCCTGCATGCGGTCGCCGGCGGGTGAGAGGCGCACGTACTTCTCCGGCTCGCGCAGCGCCGCCTGCGCGATCGCCACGGCGGTTTCGGCGCCGTATGCGGCTTCCCAGCGACTCAAGAGCCACTCCGGGCAGGAAAGCTCGATTTCGCGCGTGGGCCAGGGAACCGGATCGCGATTGGCCTGGCGCAGCAGGGCATTGACGAAGCCCGCGGCGGAGGTCTTGTGGGCGCGCTTCACCAGTTCGACCGAGTCCTTGACGGCGGCGTGCGGCGGCACGCGCTCCAGATAGCGAAGCTGGTAGAACCCCATGCGGAGGGCGATGCGCACGGCGAGATCGAGCTTGCGCGTGCGGCCGGCGTAGTGCTGGATCAGGAAATCGAGCTGGCCGCGATAGCGCAGAACGCCGAAAACGATCTCCGCGGCCAACCCGGCGTCGCGGGCGTCGAGCGAGGCGGAGTGGGTCATCAGGAGGTCCGAGGCATAGCCTCCGGATTCCACTTTCAGTAGAATGTCGAACGCAGTGATGCGGGCAGTGGCGATCATCCGGGGTGCATCTGCAGGATAGCGTGTTCCGCGGGCCGGGCAAACAGTACTGGAGGGTCTGGCAATAGCGGCGGCGGGTCTGTATACTTAACTGCGTTCCACTTGTTTGCTAATTGGTGAGATAACAGAAAGAAGATTTCGGAAAACAAATTATGCGCAAGAATTCTCCATTTTCATTGCCTTCCGTTCTGATGCTTCTGTTGGCGACCCTCGTGGTGGCGCAACCCGCCTTGGGCCAGACGTGCGTTTCGCTGACCACCATGGGTGCAGCCTCCACCCAGAACTTCGATACGCTGGCCAACGCCACAGGAACAACCTACACCCTCGGGATTCCGGGCTGGTACATGAGTGAAACCGGCGCTAACGCCAACGGGCTATACGCGGTCGGCACCGGTTCAAGCAACACGGGTGACACTTACAGCTTCGGCGCCACGGGGAGCAGTGACCGTGCGCTCGGCGGGTTGCGAAGCGGCAATTTGGTTCCCATTGTGGGCGCCTGTTTCAAGAACGATACCGGCGCAGCGATCGTTTCCCTGGCGATCGCCTATACGGGCGAACAGTGGAGGTTGGGATTCGCGGGTCGACCCGACCAACTGAATTTCGAGTACAGCACCAATGCCACGGATCTGGTAACCGGAACCTGGACCGGTGTCGCCGCGCTGAATTTTGTTGCGCCGGTTACGGTGACAGTAGGCGCCAAGGACGGCAACGCCGCCGCCAACAGAACCGCCCGCACTTCCACGATTACTCTGGGCATTGTCAGCGGGGCAACTGTCTGGATCCGCTGGACCGATACGGACGCCACGAACGCCGACGACGGTCTGGCGATCGACGACTTTTCGCTCACGCCGCAGGGCTTGTCCGGCTCGGCGCCGCCCACGGCTACCGGCCAGGCCAGCCCCAACCCCCTCACGGCAGGCAACCCGGTGTCGCTGAGCGCCACGCCCACTTCGGGGACAAATCCGCCTTCCAACAGCTACACGGAGACGTGTAATCTGACGGCGATCGGCGGCGGCCTCTCGGTCACCCTGCCCACCAGCTACCTGGTTCCGGCGGTCACCACGCCCGCCACCTATTTGCTTCCCTGCACCATCACCGACGACATCAGCCGTTCCTCCGGGTTCAATATCAGCCTCACCGTCCAGCCGCCGCCCCCCACGCTCCGTACCATCTCCGAGATCAACGGACCTGGCACCGCTTCACCGCTGGCGGGTTTGTCCGTGACCACCAGGGGCGTGGTGACGGCGGTGCGCGCATCCACTGGCTCTGTCCGCGGCTTCTACATCGAGGCGCTGACGGCGGACCGCGACGCCGACCCGAACACCAGCGAAGGTCTGTTAGTGTTCACCGGCAACACGGATGTGCCAGGCTGCGCAACCGTGGGCAACTATATTCAGATCGAGGGCACGGTTTCGAACTTCGTCACGAGTACCGCGCCGGTAGGCAGCCTGCCGCTGACCGAACTGGCCAACCAGGCGAACTGCCAGGTGCTGGGCACCAATCAGTTGGGCACGCTGCCCGCGGCGGTGACCATCGACGCCGGCAATCCGCTAGTGGTGGGCGGAGGAGCCGCACAGAGCCGCAAGTGGATGGGAATGCGCGTGTCGGTACCGAGTGCGACGGTCGTTGGTGCGAGCCTGGGCTTCAAAGACGAGCCCACCGCGCAATCGGCGGCGAGCGGCGAGTTTTTCGTCACCGTGCCGGGTGTGACGCGCCCACTGCACGGCGCCGGGATATTGGATACGCGGCGGCCTTCGGCGGCGGCAGCCACGGTGCCGGCGTGGAATGGCAATCCGGAGTCGCTACGCGTCAATGTCACCGGCCTGTTCCCGGCGGGCACACCGTACGAGGTGGCGGCCGGCTCCACCGTGACCGGATTGAGCGGGGTGATGGACTACAACACCAGCGCCGGGCAGTTCCAGCTTTACACCAATTCCACCGGGGCGGGCACTCCCAATCCGGCCACGCCGACGCTGAGCGCAACTCCCGTGCCGGTATCGCTACCCAGCGATCTGACCATCGGCAGCTTCAACATGGAGCGCTTCTACAACGACGCCGCCGAA
>JAPKZC010000974.1:352-3865 GCA_026394025.1 Candidatus Solibacter sp. | reverse complement strand
TCCCTCACGTTCGCGGCTCCGATCAGAGCCGCGCGCGATAGCAAGTGGTTTCCCGATACGCTAGGGGATTTCTGAAACGGCGCACAAAGTGCCCGCCAATTGGGAGAATCCGTGCGTAGCAAGTACCCCAGGTTCTACCACCCCTGTGTCGCGCACCCGGTGGCGCCGCGCGCCACATCCCGCTACACTGCGCCCTATAAGGATTCATCCATGCTCAGTCGCAGGCAGTTTCTCATCGCCTCGCCCGCCGGCGCCGGCTTCGTGCAAGCCGCCGCGGCCCAGACCGGATTGCCAATCCGCCACGTGGATATCGTCCACCACACACACATGGACGTGGGGTACACGGCATTGCCATCGGTGGTGCGCGATCTCCAAAAGCGCTACCTCGATGTGGCCGTCGATGCCTGTCTCCTTGACCCGGGCTTTCGCTGGACCGTGGAATCGCTGGTGGGGCTGGACGATTGGTGGCGAGCCTCTTCGCCGCCACGCCGCCTCCAGTTGACCAGCCTGGTCAACTCCGGTCGCATGGACGTCATGGGCCTGCCCTTCAACCAGACACCCATGCTGAATGCCCGGCAATGGCGTCAGATGATGTCGTGGATACCCGGCACCCTGTGGCGCTCCATGAATATCCGGGCAGCCATGCAGAACGATGTCAACGGCTTTCCCCGTGCCGGCGCCATCGCCCTGCTCGATCGCGGCATCCGCCGTTTCCTCATGGGGCTGAATGCCGATAGTGGCGGCCCACCGTTCCGGCGTCCCTCCGCCTTTTGGTGGAAGATGCCCGACGGCCGCCGCCTCTTCGTCTGGCTGGGTGAACACTACGGCAGCGTCATGGCCTACCTGAAGGCCGCTCGCGACGGCGATCGCATGCTCACCCGCCCACGGCGATTTCGTCAAGCGCCTGGCAGCCATCCAGTCCGAGGGTTACGAGCACCCTCGCCTGCTTCTCACCTTCACCAATCCGCTGGCCTACGACAACGGCGGACCAGTCCCATCGCTCGGTCCCTTTGTTGCCGCCTGGAACCGGCTACACCTCGAACCCTCCTTGCGCCTGTCCACCGCTACCCAGGCGGTCCTCGATATCGAGAAAGATATCGGAGACCGAATTCCGGAAATGCAGGGCGAGTGGACCGATTGGTGGGCTAACGGCGATGCCTCCTCACCGCGCGAAGTGGCTGCCAGCCGCCGCGCCAAACGCTTTCTGGCCGCCGCCGAGGCGCCCGTCTTCGGGCCCATTCCGCCCCAGGCCCAGCCTGCCGTGGCGAGTATCCTCAAAGACCTGTGCCTCTTTGACGAGCACACCTGGGGCGCCGCCGGCAGTGTCTCCGCACCGTACAGCCTGCAAACACAAGGTCAATTCGTGGAGAAGAGCGACCTGGCGTACAAGCCGATGGGCATGTCCGAAGGCCTGCTCTCACGACGCCTGCGCGCCAGGGTAGATCCGTTGCCCGAAGGGCTCTATGTGGTGAATACCGCGCCCGCCGAGGTCAGCGATTGGGCCACCATCGGCGCCAGCGAGCTAAACGCCCAGTCACGAAGCCTGGTGGACGCCCAGAGCGGCAAGCGCGTGGAATTGCGCCGTGAAGGCGGAGCCTTCCGCTTCTGGCTGGACCAACTGCCTGCCAACTCCGTGCGCGCCTATCGCGCCGAAACTACTGCCGTGACGGCCCCTGCTTCTGAGGAGAAACCAGAGCTGAACCTGGACGCTCTCGGTTGGCCGCTCTCCGCCGCATGGCCCGGAATGAAGAAGCCGCTGTTCGATGGCGGCTTGGGGGACTTCCTCAGCGTGGGCGTGGTACCGCCGGCTGACCGGAACACCATCGCACGCCTGCATGCCAACCCCGACGCCGAAAAACGCGAAGCCATTCGCCGCGCATCCTTCCGGGAGACCGCCGCCGCCTATGCCGCGGCGAACGTCCAGCTAACGCCCCATACCCTCGTCTACCAGCAGGAAATCCGCCACGGCCGCCTGGCACAGGCCACCCGCCGCCTGGAACTCTGGAGGCGCCAACCGCGCGCCCGCCTCACCGTCCGCTTCGACCGGCTGTCCGCGCTCGCCCCCGAAGTCTTCTTCCTCGCCTTCGCGCTTCCCGAAGGCAGCCCCATGCCGGTGTTTTCCAGCGGCGGAGTTCCTTTCACGCCCTATCGCGACCAGTTGCCGGGTTCGTGCCGAGACTACTTCGGTATCGATGGATGGGCGCACTATCCAACCAACGAGGGCCACTGGCTCTGGGTGACCAGGGACGCGCCGTTGGTGTCCGTGGGCTCGCCCCACGTGGTGGAACTCCACCGGAAAGAACCGGCCCAAACGCACCGCATTCTTGCCATGGTCTTTGACAATTCCTGGCACACCAACTTCGTGGCCGATAGCCACGGGACCATGGAGTTTCAGTTCGATCTCGTCTGGCAACCGGCGATTGCCAATCCGGCGGATCTCGCTCAGGCGCTGGTTGCCGAACCCATGGTCCTGTTGAATCCCGCGGTACGCGAACCGCGCAGCATCGTGGATCATCTCCGCCGGCCATAGAGGGGCAGTCGCGAAATGACCGCACTAAACGCGCTTTCCGAGCCGCAAACAGTGAGGGAGGGATCCCCACCGGCCATGGAATCTGTTAAACCTTCGACATACATGACTTTTCATGCCGTGACGAACTAGAATTGTAATAGGGGGGGCCTGCTCAATCGCGGGGATGTTCATGAACGCGCGGCAACAGTACTGGAAACGGGAATCGCCAGACCGCCGGTTTTCGTGCGGACTGCCGGGGCTCATTTTGCCCCTGGTGGCCTGCTGGCTGGCGTTTTCGCCCCCGCCGCTTCCGGCCGCCACGCCTGCGTGGGTCCATCGCCCCTATCTCCAGAATGTGCGCGAAGACCGTGCCACCGTGATGTGGTCGGCCAAAGAAGACGTTGCCTCCACGGTCCGGTATTCAACCGACAGCAGTTTCGCGCTCGCCGCCGTGGCGCGCGTCCGCGCCTTCCAGCCCTTTGAAACGGGCATGCAGTTCACCTTTTATCAGTACCAGGCGGAGTTGACGGGTCTCTCGCCCGGCACTGCGTACTCCTACCGCGTCCTCATGGGCGCCGACAACGTGACCCCGGTGCCGGAGAGCGACTACCGATTCCGTACCTCCGGTCAAGGCCGGTACAGCTTCCTGCTTTTTGGCGACAGTGGCGCCGGCACCCCAAGTCAATCCGAGGTGACCTTCCGCATGGTCGCCGAAAAGCCGGATTTTGTGGTCCATGTCGGGGACATCGCCTACGAACTCGGCACCTATCAGCAGTTCACGGACAACTATTTTGAATACTACTGGACGCTGATGCGGCGAGCCTGCTTTTTCACCGTGCCGGGCAATCACGAGTACTACACGCCCGGCGCGGCGCCCTATCTGGCCTTGCATGCGTCGCCCACGGAAACCGTTCCTTTCCCGGACCGGGGCCGGTACTACTCCTTCGATTGGGGCAATACCCACTTCGTCGCTCTGGACCCAAACCTCCTGCATCCCCTTTTTG
>JAPKZC010000974.1:0-336 GCA_026394025.1 Candidatus Solibacter sp. | reverse complement strand
GCCGGCGACCGCATGTTGGAATGGCTGGAGAACGACCTGGCAAACACCCGGGCGCAGTGGCGGGTGGCGTTCTTCCACCAGACGCCTTACCCCACCGAACACCATGTGGACGACCCGATAGACATTGCCGCCCGCAACCTGTTCGTGCCCATCCTGGAGCGCTACGGTGTCCAAGTGGTATTCGCCGGACACGAGCACAACTACCAGCGCACCAAGACGCTGCGCGGAGGCACGCCGGTCCCCGCTGGTGGTGTGGGAACGGTCTATCTGACCAGCGGCGGCGGAGGCGGAGGTTTGCACCCGATCCCCCTTGCCTTTCCCGATTTCCTGGAGAAG
>JAPKZC010000767.1 GCA_026394025.1 Candidatus Solibacter sp. | reverse complement strand
GCCCACCCCTACGCACAGAGTATCGACCTCCCCGGCGTCGGCCGCGTGAACTACATCCGCAACGCCGTCAAGGCCACCATCGACGCCTATGACGGCGAGACCCGCATGTACGTTTTCGCGCCCGACGACCCCATCATCGCCGCGTATCAGCGTCTCTTCCCGGACCTTTTCCGTAGCGCCGACCAGATGCCCGCCGATCTGCGGCGTCATGCACGTTATCCCGAGACACTCTTCCGCGTGCAGGCCGAGATTTACCGCACCTACCACATGCTTGACCCGCAATCGTTCTACAACAAGGAAGACCTGTGGGATCTGGCGCGTCACGCCACCGGCCAGGGCGGCGGCGCCGAGCCGGTGACCCCCACCTACGTGGTGACCACTCTTCCCGGCCAGGAGAAGCCCGAGTTCCTGCTGATCCTTTCCTTCACGCCGCGCAACAAGGACAACCTGATTGGCGTCATGGCAGCCCGATGCGACGGCGACCACCTGGGCGAAATGGTAGTGCTGCAACTCTCCAAACAGGAGCTGATTTTCGGCCCCATGCAGATCGGCGCGCGCATTAACCAGGATCAGAATATTTCCAAGGATCTGACGCTCTGGAACCAGCAAGGCTCGCAAGTGTTGCGCAGCCAGATGCTGGTGCTGCCGGTCGGCAACACGTTCCTCTACGTGGACCCCATCTACATACAGGCCACCGAAGCGCGCATGCCCCAGTTAAAGAAGGTAGTGCTCGCCATGGGCAACCGCTTGATCTACGCCGACACCTACGACCTGGCTTTGGCGCAACTCACCGCAGGCGCGCAACAGTTGATTACGCAGGCCACCACGACGTCCGCGAAAGCCGTGCCCGGCGCTCCGCCGCCCACCGGGGACGCGCGCCTGCAACAGGTCCGCGATCATCTCCGCCGCTACCGTGAACTAGCCTCGCAAGGCAAATGGAGCGAAGCGGGAAGAGAACTGGAGGCCATCGAAGCCGCGGTGAAGCAGTAGGATAAGCAACCCGGCTTATCCCACCACGGGCAACGAAGACTAATCCAGCTCCGCTAAGAATTTGGCTTGGCCGGTACATAGGGTTGCGGGCTGCTACAATCGGACCACGCGGATGTCCATAGAAGCAGACCAGTCCAAATCCACCGTAGAAGATCTTGTTGCGCGCTCGCGCGGCGAGATGATTCCTCTGGGCGGCAAGTTCTCCTACTTTGCGGCGCTGCCGATCGCGGAGGAAGACCTGCGGCAGTACCTCCATGAGCCAATCGCGGCGATCTCGCCCGCGATTGTCGCGGCGCTGCCACGCATGGGCATCGTGCTGGCTCCCTATGTGGAGAAGGGAAACGGCAAGGGAGGGGACTGCGTTACTTTTGAACGGCCCACCGAGTCGCGGCACATTCCCTGTTCGCGCAGCCAGGGCGAAGGACTGCTGGTGCTGGTGCTGGGCGTGAAAGACATCGAGGTAGCCGATTACCACTATCAGTTCTACAACGCGCTGGCGGGGGTAGTGGCGGAACGCTGGCCGCAGGACGTGCAGGATGGATTCTTCCGAACCATTCGCGAGGAATTGAGCGCCGAAATCCACGGCGAAGTGGATGAAAAAAGCTGGCACCTGAAGCAGGCGCTGCTGCGCCGCCAAACCAACGTCCGCAAGGAGACGAAACTGTTTCGCGATTACGCCCGGCAGGCGTTCGAAGACACGTTGACGCTCTACTTGCACGGCACGTGCTGCGATATCGACGTGGAAACGGGACCGCGGCAGATGCCGGGCCGGTATTTGCGGCGTAGACTCGAACTGCTGATTGGGCTTTACCCACCGCCGGAGGGCTACGCGGTGCTACCGGAACATTTGAAGCCGCGGTAGCGCCGCCCGGCTTCCGGCGGTTCCTGTCCTACCAACCTTGCCCACCGGGGACGGGGAGGCCATCGGCAGGAGCGTCCAGGACTTTTTGCGAGAGGGTGTACCGCCACGCGTCCACAATTCCAGCCCGCGTCCCCAATTCTCGGTGGAAATGTTAGTATCAGGCGGTCGACGCGCGCGCGGATATCGGCAACTATTTCGGGGTGAGATGCGGCGCAGTCGTAGCTCTCCTGCGGGTCGCTGATCACGTTTTGGTCCCGGGTTATTGGTTTTGGAGCCGCAACCCGATGACGGGTATTTTAGGGATGCTGATGAGTTCCGTGATGGGTCGGTCCGGCGGCGCTTCCGGGGGGCCCGGTTGCCCGCCGGGTTCATTGGCCCCGAGGAACTCGATCTCCCACTGTGAAAGACCCTTCACGAAAAGTCGCGCGAACTTGCCAGCCAACGTGTCGGTCCCGCCTGGCTCGATGCCGAGCACCTGCGGATAGAAGGCGGAGGAGGAGCCGAGATTCGCGGCATCCAGAATCATAGTGGGCGGAGTCCAGAGTCCGGGATCGTCAAGTTTGGGGTTGATCGAAAGGTAGACGCCCTCTTGTGGCCATCCCGACTTACAGCAGGCGCGGTTGAGCACGACCACGTATTGATTGAGGTGCGTGTTCCAGTGGATCGCGGGTCCCCACAAGGCATCCGTGTTGGAGTGTTCCCACGAAACCGAGACCGGGAAGATCGGGGAAACGAGCCCACCGATACCGGGTTCCGTCCACGCGCCGGCGTAGTACTTGCTCACGAAGCCAACGGGATTCGCGCGCACTTCGAATGGCATGCGAGCCATAGCCACACCTTGATGTTCCGGCGGTCCGCTGTAATTGCCGAAGAAGAAGTAGAAATAGCGGCGGTCCTGGTCCAGAATGACCGAGAAGATAATGTCCGCGTTTTCCTTGAGTGCGTAATCCTGTTTTGCGGCCGAAAGGGCGCTCAACTCCTCGCCCAGCACGACGTGTCTGCCGGAGAACTGATCCCAAAGATGAATCTCAAATTCCCAGATCGGAACGGCGTGTGGTGGTATTT
>JAPKZC010000815.1:2764-3570 GCA_026394025.1 Candidatus Solibacter sp. | reverse complement strand
GGCCGACGATGAAGACGCGTTTCATGGGCGACTTCACCTTCAAGCAGGGCCAGGCGATCTTCCTGGAACAAGTCGGCATGGGCGACAAGACCATGCGCACTTTCCGCTGGGGCAAGGACCTTCAAGTCTGGCTTCCCGAAGGGCGCGATTTCCGCAGTTCGAACAAGATGCCCGACGGACCGGACAAGACCATCTGGGGCAAAGAGCAGAAGGAGTGGTTCAAGCGGAGCGTGCAGGCTTCCGACGCCACCTTCCGCGTGCTCATCAGCCCCACGCCACTGGTCGGCCCCGACCGTGAGAATAAGGGTGACAACCACGCCAACAAGGCGTTCACGCACGAAGGCAACGAACTCCGCAGCTTCATCGCATCGCAGAAGAACATGTACGTGGTTACCGGCGACCGGCACTGGCAATACGTCTCGGTGGACTCCAAGTCCGGCGTGCGAGAGTACTCCTGTGGACCGGCAAGCGATCAACACGCCGGCGGTTTCCGCATGGATCTGCGCCAGCCGGAGCACCGCTACCTGAATATCGTGGGAGGCTTCCTGGCCGGTACAGTCGAGCGCATAGACGGAAAGCCGGTGTTGACCTTCCGCCACTACAGTGTGGACGGCAAGATCCTGAACGAAGACCGGCTGCCGCTGAAGTAACCATTCTCCCCCGCCAAGCAGCGGATGCACGGACGGCGCCTGTGAAGATATGCCAGGCGGTGTGATAAAGTCGCGTCATGCGACGACGTGAATTTCTTACGGCTTTATCATCAATGACATTAGCGGGCAGCGCTGTGGCGGCAGCCGCGGCATCGC
>JAPKZC010000815.1:767-2755 GCA_026394025.1 Candidatus Solibacter sp. | reverse complement strand
GATGACTTGCGGCCGCAACTGGGCTGCTACGGTCACTCGCGGATCAAATCGCCGAACATTGACAAGCTGGCGTCGCGGGGCATCCGCTTTGATCGCGCTTATTGCCAGCAAGCGGTGTGCGCGCCAACACGGGCGAGCCTGCTGACGGGAACGCGACCGGACACAACACGCGTATGGGACTTGCAGACACCGCTCAACACGGTGCGGCCCGATCTGCTGAGCATTCCGCACCATTTCAAGAACGCCGGCTATGAGACGATTTCGCTGGGCAAGATCTACCACCATGCGAATGAGGATCCGCAAGGCTGGAGCGCGGCGCCTTGGCTGCCGCAAAGCGATTGGGCAGGCGGATGGCGAGGGTATCGCGATCCGCTCTCGGCCACCGTCGTAAAGCAGAGTGATGCGCTGCTTCGAGCAGCTTATGAGCGCGAGCTGAAATCCGGGAAGAAGACAGCGCCGCCGTTGTATGGCCGAGGTCCGGCCTTCGAGGGACCGGACGTGCCTGACAGCGCATACCCGGACGGGATGACCTGCGAAAAGGCGATCGAAGAGCTGCGGCGCCTAAAAGACAAGCCGTTCTTTCTTGCGGCCGGATTCCTGAAACCCCATCTGCCATTCAATGCGCCGAAAAAGTATTGGGACCTGTATTCCCCCGTGGACCTCGAACTGCCGGCGCGGAGCGAGTGGCCCGAGAACATGCCGAAGGTGGCGGGTTCGGATTGGGGCGAACTCAGGGCTTACACGGGGATTCCAAAGCAGGGTCCGGTGGACGAGACGACCATGCGGAAGCTGATCCACGGATACTACGCATGCGTAAGTTACATGGACGCCCAGGTGGGGCGCGTGCTCGCGGAACTGGATCGGCTGGGTCTGCGTGACAACACAGTAGTCATCTTATGGGGCGACCACGGCTGGAAACTGGGCGACTACGGCGCGTGGTGCAAGCACACAAACCTTGAGATTGACACGCACGTTCCGATGCTGCTCTCCGTGCCGGGTCAGAAGAACGCCGGTGGCGCGACCAGCGCGCTCGTGGAGTATGTCGACATCTATCCGACGCTGGCCGAGGCTTGCGGGCTCGATGTTCCGAAGCAATGTGAGGGCAAGAGCATGATGCCGCTGCTCGACAGTCCGAAACGGAAGTGGAAGGCAGCGGCGTTCAGCCAGTTCCCGCGCGGCGGCGGCATGATGGGCTACACAATGCGGACGGAGCGCTGGCGCTACACGGAGTGGATTTTGCAGAAGACTGGCGAGGTGACGGCACGCGAGCTGTACGACCACGCCAACAGCGACGTGGCGAGCTCCAATCTGGCGGATCTGCCAGAGCAAGCGTCGAGGGTCAAGGAGTTCTCCGCAATGCTGGATAAGGGGCGCGGGTGGAGTAAGGTGCGCGAGCGGGTGTAGCGCACCAGGTCTGCAACCGGCGCTCCGGGCGGATCTCCACAACCCGCCGCAGGATTCCATCCTGCCCTACATGACAGATGCTGAGCGAATTCAAGCAGAAACCGCTGTAGCTCCTGGTCCGGAGACTTGGCGGATGCTACCCCAGGTAAGGCCGGCGCTCAGGCACGCAGCAAAGCCGATTGCCAACAGCGGAGCCGTGAGCACGGTAAAGACGACCAGAGAGAAGGCTGCCGCTTGGGGCTGAGGTACGCCGTAGAGGGACAACCCCAAGACGGTCGAAAACTGGTGCGTTCCGAGATTGGCTGGAGCACCGGGGATCAGCGTCCCAATCCGGACAACCACCATGACAACGAACGCGGCGACGAGTCCGAGTGACAAGTGACTCGCACGATTCACCGCCCAGAACGCCAAACCTTGCGCAAGAAGGAAGCACCCCGAGGCGAGCAGCGCAGGCCCATTGCTCAAGCCAGACCTGACTTTGCGCACCAACTCAAACCGTGTCCGGCCGAGAAGCCATGCGATGATCAAGAGAGCGCCAATACTCGCGACCAGTAGCCGGGCAACGTGAACGAGGTAGTTTGGTA
>JAPKZC010000815.1:0-611 GCA_026394025.1 Candidatus Solibacter sp. | reverse complement strand
GGCCGGAAAAGAGCCGGTGGAACCGCCAGCGCACACCTTGCGCCGCATAGCTGGAGATGTCGAACAAGACCGCGATCAGTAGCCAGCGCCAATCGAGTTTCTGAATCTGAGCCTGAAAAGACGGCCATTCCAATCCGCGGAGGGCATAACGAGCCGCGACGGCCGCCAAACCCAAAGCGGACAACCCCAGAGCTGCACGCCGGAGCTTGGTTAGTGAGAAGAGATCCACGCAAGGCCTTTCTTCAGAGAGCTGTAAAGTTCGTCCTGGTGTCCATCGAATCGGTGATTCGCTCCCGCAATCTCTTCCATCCGCTTCGGTTCATTCGCTGAATGGAATAAGCTGCGCGCGGATTCCACGGTTGTGTACTCGTCGTCGCTGCCGCAAATCATCCATAACGGCGCCGGAGCGACCTTCGGAAGGAGCGGTTTCACAGTGAAGCTGGGCTGATCTGGTTCCCGGCGCGCAATGACCGCCAATGTAGCTTTCCAATCCCAACCCAGCACCGCCGATTCCGGCAGGCCCAAAGTCAGGATGCCTTGAATCGGCCCCGGAGACTGTAAACCTGATGCCGCCGCGACCGCCATGCCTGCTCCTTGTGACCAGCCGACCA